>NZ_MCUF01000035.1:0-116900 GCF_002873615.1 Shewanella sp. 10N.286.51.B7 | reverse complement strand
GAAGTTTAAAGCTGGATCAATCCCCGTTGAAAATATGCGCTTTTCAGCATTTTTCGTTGGGGCTGCGGGGTGTTCCAAGAGGGTATTGCAGTTGATACCCTCTTGGTCGGGTGTGGGTGGAAAACCCACGACTTTAATCCAAACGAAGTTTGGAAATATAGAAAGGAAATTTACGGTCTAACTCAGGTGTTAACTAAGCATCACGACTTTGTTTTTAAAGTAGCTAACAAGTTTTGAGGCTGGAATTTGTTACACCTAACTCAGCCAAGCGAGCAACACGCCTAATGACCTTTAGATTGTTTAGGTTCAATATTGCTTTGCAGGTATTGACGACAAAAGTCTGCTTTGGTTAGCGGTGTGGAAAACATAAAGCCTTGTAGGTAATCGCATGATAGCTGTTTAAGCAACAGCTGCTGGGCGCGAGATTCAATTCCTTCCGCAACAACTTGTACGCCGATATTATGGGCCATAGTAATAATTGCTTTTACTAATGCGACGCTGCTTTCGTTAGTTGTAATATTGGTTATAAATGAACGATCGATTTTGATGATGTCGATATCAAGCTCTTGCAGGTAAGCTAAAGATGAATAACCCACGCCAAAGTCATCAATGGCAACTTTAATTCCGTTGTTATTAAGTAGCTTTAATTGTTGCTTAATAGACGAGTCTGGTGTCATCAAAGTGTTTTCTGTTACTTCAATTAAAAAAGCACCATGTGGTAGCTTTGACTTATTACAATCTAATATCCATTGATCGATCCACTTTCCAGAGCGATCTATTTCGGTTGGGGATGTATTTACACTAATTTGTATTACAGTGCCCTGTAATTGATAAAACTCAATTGCATCAGCAATAACTTGCTGACGAACCCAATTACCAATTTCCACTATAAGCCCGCTTTCTTCGGCTACTGGAATAAAGTCGTTAGGTTCAATTAAACCCCATTTAGGATGATTCCAGCGGATTAATGCTTCTACTTTCTTTAATTGGTTGCCGTCAATATTAACAATGGGTTGATAGAATAATTGGAACTGTTCAGACTTAATCGCTTGCCTTAATTCTTCTGTAAGGCGTCTTTTACCCAATGCTTGTTCTTCCATTGAAAAAGAGAAAAACTCGTAACGGTTACGTCCCTTACTTTTGGATAAATACATTGCTTGATCTGCGTGTTTGACCACATCTTCAATGGTCTTACCTTCGCTAGGGAAGAAGGTTAAACCGATACTGCTGGTAATATAAACTTGCTCATTTTTAATGGTAATCGGTTGCACTAAACTGCTTTTAATGACCTCGGCAATTTCGCTGGCACGACGTTGATCATTAATGCCTTCAACGATTAAGGTAAATTCATCGCCACCTAAACGAGCCACTGTATCATGACCACGAACGCAGTTTTTCAGGCGTTTAGCGACCTGTTGTAACAACAAATCACCGTAATCATGACCAAGGGTGTCATTAATCTCTTTAAACCCGTCTAAGTCAATAAATATAAGGGCGAAAATCATTCCTTCAGTATCTATCAATGATTGCAATTTTTCATAGAAATAACGTCTGTTCGGCAGGTCGGTCAAGCCATCTTGATAAGCGAATTGGTGTAATTTCTCATTAGCGCTTTCAAGCTCTTCGGTTCTACTTTTTACCTGACTTTCTAAGCGCTTATCACGTTGCTCAATGGTTTCAAGCATGTCATTAAAGTGAGCGCTTAGCTTGCCAACTTCATCATGAGATAACTCTTTGGCGCGCAAACTATAGTCATTGGAGTCAGATACTCGTTCTGCAATAGTCGCTAAATGCAATATTGGGCTTAAGAAACGGCGCCGTAAGATGAGCGACAGTGAAAAACTGATCCCTAGGGCAAATATCAACAATATGATAATGAACTGGCCGTAGAATTTAACGCGAGTAGTGATATAACTTTCATCGGCTAAGATGTGAATTTGACCATACTCTTGTTCATCTAATGTCAGAGGGTTATTAATTTGGGTTACATTTATCGGTGGGTTTAAAATATTGTCTGGCTCACGGGGCGTTTTACTGACAAATGCCAGTACCTTGCCTTGGTTATCAGTAATTGTGACTGACACAATATCGCCGCGAAGTAGAATAGGCTCGATCAGTTCTTGTATTGCGTCTTGATCATCAAATAGAACTGCGGCTGTAATATTGGGAGATAGCATTTTAGCGATGGTTTGTAAGCCATCAACTTGCTCACGTTTTGCAGTGGTAAGTTCGTAGGCGCTGAATACAAAAGTAACGGTGATAATGGACGCAAAAGAGACCCCCATTAAAATCATGAGTAACTTTTTGCTGATGGTGTTCATCGAGAAGAATCTAGTCATGGCATCACCTATCCAGCACGCGACCAAGTCGCAGTACTTTTGAGCTCATGGTGATACCAGATTGCTGTAATTGTTGCGGTGATATCTCGAACCTTACTTTACCACTGGCAATGAAAAAACGAATATGACCACCAGCTTCAATGGTGCCTTTTGATTCGCCGACAATCATAGTGTTGGCTAAAGCTTTAGGGTGAACATTGTGCCAGTTGACCCATTGGATGAATGTTTCAGAGGTAATGAATAACAATTGGCAATGGTTAAATTGTTCTCCCTCAAATTGAATTTGTTTAATCAGAATAGGTTTGTCATCGACACTTCGCTGCTTAAGTGTTGATTGTGCGGTATCGACAAAAGCGGCGTCAGCGCTGCACAAATTAAAATATTCATCCTTGGTGGTATTATCTTGCCAATTTCCGTAGCGGGCGAAGTTATATAGGAAACCTGCTTTGAGTGCGTGTTCTTGCTCAGCCGCATTTGCATTCGGGCTACTGAGTAGCAAGAATGAGAATAGTAAAACCTGTAAAAACGAAGTGATATTGCGCATTAAGTTAATTAGAAGTTCGCCGTTACTTTGAACAATACACTTTCATCAATGTAATTGGGGATAGTGTATGTTTCTTGTCGATTTGCATATTCAAGATGACTACCTGCAAATAAATTTTTTCCAGTGACCGAGACAACCCAGTCAGGAGTCAGTGCCCAGCTCCATGTTAAATCAAGCAAGGTGTAGTTTTCTGATTGATAAGCATCACTGTTTTCTACTCTTACCGAGGCAAAAATATTATGGTTATCAAATACGTGAATATCTGCTTTGGCAAAAATTTGTCGAGTTGTAGAGTCGCGTCCAATGGCTGGAAAAGTATTCTCAGGAAGATCATAATCGAAGGTGTTATAGCTATAACCTAGCTCAGCGTTAAACATTTCAGCAGGTACCCAAGACAACACAATATCGCCGCCTTGAGTGGTTACATCAGCGGTAGAAACGATATCAAATTGAATGGTTGTTTGAGTTAAGGCTTGTGAAGCCAGTTGTATTTGACCTGCTTGGAAAAGGGCTAGAACAGGTAAAAACTGCTCCATGTTAGGGTCAATATCAATAACAGCAACGTTTTCAGCTTCCGTATGATACACAGATACATCAATATTCCAGGCATCCTGCGATAAACGATAACCTAACTCATAGGATAAAGACGTTTCTGCTTCGACTTGATCATTGCCATTGAGATAGGTTTTTATGTGGTAATCGTCTATTGCCTCAATGCCTGTTGATAAAGGCAAAACATCGCTAACTTTCTGACCATTAATGGCATAATTATCATTAAACTCAATAAGTGAGGGGATACGAACACTTTGGGATACTGATGTCCATAGTACTTGATTGTCTTCGGGTTTCCATAGCAACCTTGCTAAAGGCTGATACTCCCAATCAGTTAAGTCATTATGCTCAGCTCTGGTACCAATAACAAAATCAAGTTGTTCTGGAATAAGGGCAAATTGTGCCTGAACAAAGCCGCCGAATTGTTGTAGGTTATCGAAGTCTTTATCACTATGAAGAAATAAGCTATCTTCAAATGAAATCGTGCTATAGCGGTAATTTAATCCCCAATCGAGCTGTAAAGCTTGATAAATAAAGTTCATTTGATAATCAATATCAAAGGATTCAAATTCTTCTTGAAGGTAGGTTTGGGTACCTGATTGATCCAGCCACGATACTTGGATCATTTGATTTGCTGAGTCAGATATTCTATTTTCAAGCCGAGCCATTAATCGTGAGTCAGTGCGTTCTAGCTCACCAGAAAAGGTCACATTTTCATTAGTATCATCCACAACACCGCGATAGTTTTGTCCAAGTGTTGATTCCGTCATATCGCCTTGAATAAAACCAGACCAGTCATCATTGAGAGAAAAATCCAGTCGACCACCTAAGGAGTATTGCTCTGTGGTGTCATTGGGTTCAACAGTTAGGCCTTTTTTAGAAGCATTACCATCTTTCACGTGGCCATAAACACGGTAGCTTCCACTGCTGCCTATATCAGCACCATAGCGAATATTAGCATCAATATTAACTTGGCTACCGCTAGCTGCGTCCACAAACAGGCCGCGAGTATCAATGCTGTTTTTAGTAATAATATTGATCACGCCATTATTGGCATTACTGCTCCATAGTTGTCCACCCTGACCACGGATCACTTCGATGCGCTCAATATCATAAAGAGGCACGTTGAGGGTTTCCCAATACACTGCTGAAAACTGCGGGGTATAAAGACTTTGACCGTCAATCATGACCAACATTTTGCTGGAGAATCTTGAAGCGACTCCTCTAGCTGATATTGCCCATTGGTTGTTATCAAGTTGGCGAACGACGAGTCCTGGGACCATTTTTAAGGCTTCAGGAACAGAAGATGCACCCGAATGAGTAATGCGTTCTTTAGTGAGGACATAAATTGAACTGGCGGTATCGAAGGCTGATTGAGAACGTTTCATTGCAGAAGTCACTTGGACATCCATTGCCATTAAAGACTCTAAATCTAAATCTTCAAGTGAGTCAACCGCTTGAGCTATAGGAGAAGTAACTAATAGGACCAATAATAAGTTAATGTTTTTTTTCAATGTTTGCTCTCCGACAGTATAAATACGCATTTACTCAATACATCGCGCTTTGCCTTTATTTTATATACAAGCTCACCATGTTGACATTGCTGTTTGCGTTAATTCTTTTTATGCACCCTTGTGACGAAGAAGATAATTGGTTGCTTTATATTACTGTAACGCTATCGACTGTTTATCGAAGGTCTTGAAGTTCGCAAGTTAAGAACAAGAATGATAACCAGTTTTATTTGCTATTAAATGATTGATTAATCTAAAAGTTCTAACCAACAAATGACGTTACACCTGTTACGGACAGGTTACAAGTAAGTGTATACTAAAGATTGAACTTGTGCGCTTTTTGCTGTTAATCAGCTTTAAAATCCCCTCTTAAATTATTTTTTTAATAGTCTGATATTCAGGACGTGTTGTGCTTTGCTGCTTGAATTATATTCGAGATAAAAACGGGTTAGGTGCAGCGAATGAATTGCCGTTTAGCAATCTAAGTAAATTTTTTGCCAAAACAGCCCTGAAAGATCAACACGCCCAGTATGTAAGAAATATTTACTTGCTTGATTGGTTACGCCTATCAATCATTTTGAGCTGTGGTGAGGTTACTCGCTTAAATATATTCAAAGAAGTGTTTTATCGTTTTGTTGAGGTAAATGCTGCAGTGCTAGTGCTAGTGCTAGTGCTAGTGCTAGTTTTAGGTGAATTCATATGCATTGCCTTGTGAATTCAAGCTTAAACCCATAGCGGATATATAAATTCATTTAAAGTGATAACAAAGGGCATTCGTGTGAGAGAAATTAGAGCTTGCTCTAACTTTTTAATATTAATTAACAGGATTAAATATTTGTATCAGCGGGCTAGAATTAACTGTTTTGCAAGAAATTTTTGTTAACAATGGCTGGCTTTTATTTTGTACAAAAACTCACCAAGTGACTCAATTCGCTGGGTAAAACCTGAATACTAGCGTAAGCCGCTCCTTTTTATCCTTTAATTGAAATATCGCAGGGCAGAGATGTTTACACCCCATCAACATTTCACCTGCAGTAGTGCTTTGAGGCTGGCAACCCCTACTTTGGTATAATAGGCAGTTGCTTGACCAATGACACTAAGTGAATGACACTCAATGCTATTCAAATACCCTACCAAGTATGGATGACTATAAAAAATGTTAATTTTCTTTATTTGTATTGCGTTGTTAATCCTCGCTTACAAGTTCTACAGTCCTTTCGTAGAGCGTCAAGCAGACATTGACCCCAACGCAAAAACACCACAAAAACGTTTTGAGGACGGTGTCGATTATGTCGAAGTTCATCCTGTTAAAGCGTATCTGATTCAATTCCTTAATGTTGCAGGTGTCGGTCCAATTTTTGGTCCAATTCTTGGTGCGTTATATGGCCCAATCGCATTAGTATGGATTGTGCTTGGTAATATTATTGGCGGTGCTGTTCACGATTACTTCTCTGGTGTGCTAAGTATCAAAGAAGATGGTAAAAGTTTGCCTGAAATCGCAGGTCACTATTTTAATATCTACTTTAAAGGCGTGATGCTGATTTTCACTGCGATGTTACTATTCTTCGTCGGTGTTGTTTTCATTATGAGTCCAGCAGGTCTTCTGAGTAATCTTGAATACTTTGAAGGGACCATTTTTGCTAATAACGTATTTTGGGTTGTATTAATCTTAGCTTACTACTTCTTAGCAACGTTATTGCCTATCGATAAAATCATTACCAAGCTTTATCCTATTTTTGGTTTATTGATGATTGTGATGACAACCTCTATCGCAGTTGCTTTATTAATTAGTGCGCCACAGTTACCAGAAGTTGGCGATATATTTGCTTACTTCGACCACAGCCATTACAACAATGATTTATTAGCGCCAAACCCTGATGGGCTACCTGTTTGGCCATTACTATTTGTAACTATTACCTGTGGTGCAATTAGTGGTTTTCATTCTACTCAGGCGCCAATTATGGCGCGTTGTTTGACGAACGAGAAATACGTGCGCCCTGTGTATTACGGTGCAATGATGTCTGAAGGTATTGTGGCATGTGTATGGGCACTAGCGGGTATTGCTGCTTTCCCTGGTGGTTATGTTGAGCTGAAAAGTATTCTTGATGCTGGTGGTCCAGGTTTGGTCGTTAACCAAGTTGCCAGTACTTACCTAGGTGTTGCGGGTGGCATTATGGCGATTATCGCCGTAGCTATTTTCCCTATTACGTCAGGTGATACCGCTTTCCGTTCACTGCGTCTAACAATTATCGATGCGTTTAATATTCCTCAAAGCATGCGTAACCGTCTATTAGTTGCGATTCCAATTTTAATCATTGCTTACTTTATGACTAAAATTGATTTCTCTTTGATTTGGCGCTATTTCGCTTTCTCAAACATGCTGCTTTCAACCAGTGTTTTATGGTTAGCCACTAAGTACTTATTTGACCGTGGTACTTTCCATTGGATTGTGAGTTTGCCGGCGATTATTGGTACCTGTGTCACCGTGTCTTACATTATGACTGCAGGTATTGGTTTAGGCTTGCCCCAGTCGTTAAGTCAGCCTGTTGGTATCGCAACCGGTATTGTCTGCTTAATTGGGCTTATCATCGCACATAACAAGCGAAAAGCTGTGACTCAATAAGCGTTAGCTATAATCAAAAAGGACTGCATTGGCAGTCCTTTTTTGTTGCTGATATTTACAACAAGTAAAATCGAGATAAGAATGAACCGTTAGTCGCAATCAGCTGCAGTTAATTGTGAATCAATAAAAAGCGATTGAATCACTGATGAGTTAGAGATTAAGCAATACTCTTTAACGAGTGATTGCGCAGTCTGGGAATTGATTCAGCTTTTAAGGAACAACTTGGCGGGCAAGTGGGCTTGAACGGCAAAGGCCAGCAACTTACTACATTCTTGCCTATAAAGGATAATAATTTATATTTGAGCATTGAGCATTGAGCATTGATTGAAGAGACAGCAGGGTGAGGTTGTCACCCATGTATCATGACTTAGACGGTGAGCAGACGCCTGTACCAGTCAACGCAATATGATTTAAATTGTTCTTAATCACCTTATTGCCGACATCATAGGAAGATTCAGGGCGGCTAATCAAATAACCTTGGACGCAGTGAATACCAAGGTTTTTGATCAATTCAAACTGCGAGGCAACTTCAACCCCTTCAGCCACGACTTTGAGGTTTAATGTTTTCCCTAAGCCACTGATTGAATTTAATATTTTTTCGTACTTAGGGTTAATTGTGGCTTGGTCGATAAACAACTTATCAATTTTAATCACATCCACAGGTAAGTTAGCAAGGGTGGATAATGAACTGAACCCCGTACCAAAATCATCAATGGCAATTAATACCCCTTCTTTACGTAGATTTTCCAAATCTTGAATAATCTTTTCGGAGGCATGGAAAAGGCAAGACTCAGTTATCTCAAGTAATAAGGCACTTGGTGGTAAACCTGTTTTAGTTAAGGTGTCCATAACCCAGTCATAAATAGGTAAGTACTTTAATTGTACGCCAGAGATATTGACTGACATTCTGACTTTGTTCATTCCTGCGTTATGCCAAGCTGACATTTGGCGACAGGCTTCAAATAGTATCCAATTTCCTAGTTCAATGATGAGGTTTGAGTCTTCGGCAATAGGAATAAATTCAGCGGGTGAAATAGGGCCTTCCACCGGGTGGTTCCAGCGTACCAGCGATTCGAAGTAATCAATGCTGCAATCGTCAACATTTACGATAGGTTGAAAAGACAAAGTGAAGTTTTGACTGGCTATTGCTAAGCGAATCTCTTCGAGCAGGTAATGATAACGGCGAATTTTACTGCCCATTTCAGGCGAGTAAACTCTGAAAATACCGCGGCCATCAGTCTTAGCACGGTACATGGCAACGTCGGCCATTTGTAATAATGCATTCGGATTTGAAGCGCTGTCTGGGTAGGTTGCAATACCAATACTGGCACCAATTTTAATCACTTTATTGCCAAGTACGAAATCGCGTTCAATTTCTTGTAAGACGTTTTTAGACACCTCTACGGCTCGCAAGTTATCTTCGATGTTGTCGATAAAAATAGAAAACTCATCACCACCCAAGCGAGATAAATTAAGTTCTAGGGCAAATGATTCGCTCAGTTTACTGAGTCCATTGTTACGCACAACGGTAGTGAGTCGTTCAGCCACCTGAATCAGTATTTCATCACCAAAACTATGTCCGAAAGAGTCATTAACTTGTTTGAAGCCATCTAAATCGATGAAGAGTAAGGCTTGTTTGCAACCTGTCTGTTCAGCTTTTTGCAGTTGCGATTCAAGGTGTTCTAAATAGGCATGACGATCAATCAGACCTGTCAGTTTATCTTGGTAAATGCTTAATTGAGTTTGAATGTTATGTTCTTTTACGTGCTTATTGAGCTCATTAAGGGCGATGCTGATCTGGGAGAGTGTATTAGCTTGCTTACCTTGAGGTAAATCGATATTAAAATTAGCGAGTAACTTATCGGTTTCACTACGAATAAAATCTAATGAAGCGCTATTCTTTTTTTGAGATTTTGATCTTATATAAAAAGGGATTGCGTAGGCGAGTAGCACCATGAGTAAAAGTGGGATATTACTGAACATGATCATTTCACTGAACACATCTTTTATTTTAATCACACTGAGGCTTGATTCAGCCCTATTTAATACAGCGAAATAATATTGCTCAGATTTTACAATATCGTTTTCAAGAAAAAGAAACTTTTCCCAGCTGGCATTGACGTTGACGACATCAGAATTATTTACATCGATTATTTTATGATGAAAGTTATTACTATGAATAGCCTGTAAACCCTGATTAAAACTAATTACAAGTAACACGTACAGCATCAAAAAGAAGCTGACAAAGGTAAAAATTAGTTTTGAAATTTTGGTCATAAAATATCTTAATGCATCGCTGTGATGTTACAACTAGGTTTAAACCTTGTTTCACCTGGTGCGAAATTATAAATCTAAATATCTACGAATACAATAATGGCAATATTAGTCATAAATATAAAGTCTAATAAATATAAATGGTTAAGTTATTTGTGTTACACCATTGATACAACTTGATACATAACTTCATAACATATGTGCTGCTGTAATAGAGATTATTTGTTTTTACAAACCGAACTTAGTTACGCAAGGAACGTTTAGTGGATGTTGAATTAATGTTGTATTTTAAGTTGTTCGCAGTGTAAATAGTTTTAAACTTGAAGTATGTTATTTAAGTTACAGTTTATACTTTTATCATTTTAGTTTTAAATAAGTGTTGGGTGTAGCGTTTTTCTAATAGAGTTCATGATTAAATGTATGACTCAAACTAAGAAAGTTGAAAGGGCATTTCTCATCCATGTTATCAAAAACAGGTCATATAGTAGGAAGTTTGAACAGCAATAAAGAGCAATTGGCATTCCTAAGGCTACTCAATCTGCTATTAAAACTCGGGTTGATTTTTTTTGGTATAGAGTTATTCGATTTAACTCGTCCGCCCAATGAACTGAGTTATGTCTTGTTCCTTGAAGCTGTGTATGTGGCTTTTTGTTATCGCTATCGGTTTCAATGTATTAATACCCCATCTATTTTATTAATAACACTGATCGTTGATATTCTGTTTTGGTCTACTTGGCTTTTTTACACCGGTGGGGCAACTAACGCCTTTGTATCACTGCTGTTATTACCTGTCGCTATTGGTGCGGTAACACTTCCGCGCTGGGCACCGTGGATACTGACCTTTCTTTCGACCAGTTTATACACCCTGATGATGTTGACTATGCCAGAAAATCGGATTCGTCATCATGGCATGGATATGAGTTCACACTACCTTGGTATGTGGTTTAACTTTGTTATTTCGGCCTTGGTACTCACGATTACGGTTGGTTATATTGCAAAGCGAGTGAGACAAAAAAATGCCCAACTAAGCTATTTACGTGAAGCGCAATTACGTCAAGAAAAACTGTTAGCTTTAGGCACCGTCTCTGCGCAAATGGCACACCAAATGGCGACGCCTTTATCCACCTTAAGGTTGCTAGTCGATGAACTTGTTGAAGATGGCACAGCAAAAGACATCGAGCCTGAAATGCAACAAGCTTTAACTCGATGCGAAACCACTTTAGCCGATTTAAGATTGGCCACCGAATCCATTCGTCAGCAAAAAGCTTACCCTCAAAAAGTCGATAAACTAGTGAGTAACTTACATGAGCAAGTGCAATTACTTATGCCTGAAACTGAGCTCACCATTGAAATCGATACTTTAACTGCTTATCCCGCAGTGAATGCTGATACCAGCTTGTTGCCAGCGTTACTGGCCTTAATTGAAAATGGCGCGAGAGCCAGTTTAGAAAACATCCAAAAAGCGCAGGTGACTTTATCAGTGACTTCAGGTGACTCTGGACAATTATGTTTCAATATTCGTGATTTCGGCAAAGGCATGAATGCAAAAGAGTTGTCTGAACTGGGTAATAATGTGGTTAGTAATCCAAAAGGCATGGGCATAGGTGTGTTACTTAGTCATGCAAGCTTTGAACGTTTAGGTGGTCAATTAAGTTTGTCACGCCATAACCAAGGAGGCACTATCGCATCTGTGATGTTGCCAGCAAATTATGATGAATAAATTGTTAATCATTGAAGATGACTTAGCGCTGTCAGCAGCGTTAGCAAGGCGATTGACTAAGCAAGGGTTTGAATGCGCGCAGTGTAATGATGCTAGTGAAGGCTTATTAATGGCCAGACAGTTTAATCCTAGTCATATTTTATTGGATATGAAGATTGCTGAGCAAAATGGCCTTACGTTGATTAAGCCATTGAGGGGGTTATTACCCAAGGTTAAGTTGGTACTGCTGACAGGTTATGCCAGCATCGCAACCGCAGTAGAGGCGATAAGGCTCGGTGCAGATAACTATTTAGCGAAACCTGTGGATACGCAAACCTTACTCAATGCGTTGAGCATTGAAATAGAAGATGAAGACCTTTCTGTAGCGTTTACAGAACAGCCTATTAGCCCAAAACGTCTGGAGTGGGAACACATCCAACAAGTGCTTGCTAACAATAATGGCAATGTGTCAGAAACCGCGAGGTTATTAGGTATGCACCGTCGCACGCTGCAACGTAAGTTACTTAAAAAACCGATAGCAGATAATCGTCCAGCCTAACTCGCGCCAAAACTCATATCTACGCTCTCATCCAACATTAAAGCCTCATTCAATGAGGCCTTAATGTTCATGATACCTTGAGTTAGCAGGAGCTTAATCCTAAGCTAGTAACCCTAAGCTAATAACACTGTGCTAATAACACTGTGCTAATAACACTGTGCTAATAACACTGTGCTTAGAAACGATACTCGCCCGTTACCCAAGCTTGTAGCCCGACACCAGGCATACGCTCGCCTGGCATTAAATCGCCTCCCATAACACGGTTATATCCCGCTAAGTGATCCTCATATTCAGTATCAAATAGATTATCTACACCCGCTTGAAGCCCCCAAGTATCAGCGTCATAGCCCACTGAAGCATTGAACAAGCCATAGCCTGATGTCGTTTGCTCTAACTGGGTGCTTGAGACATTGTTTTGTGCACTGAACCCCACAGCTTCCATGCGTGCACGCCAGCCATTGTGTTGATAGTTTATGCCTAGCAATATTTTAGGTGGCGCAATACGGTAGAGATTATCATCAATGTCTTTACGTTCGCCGCTGATGTAGTTCGCTAACATATCAAAAGAAAATTCATCATTGAGTTGATAATTGGCGTTGATATCTATGCCCATTAGGGCTGCATCAACGTTGGCAAATTGCATTGGGTTACTGTCGCCCATCATTGCCGCAGCCATAATCACCGCAGGATCAGTGGAAGGAATGCCTTGAATGTAATCATCAATTTGATGATAGAAAACCCGTGGGCTAATCGTGAGTTTATCTGCGTGATAATCAGCACCAAGTTCAAACTGATAAGCGGTTTCTAATGCTAATGACACATCACCGACATAAGTGCGCCCATCAGCTAAACCACCCGTTGACTGCATGGGGACCCACAAATAGCGTTGCTGATAACTGGCGGGTGACTGCTTATGTGCAAAACCCATAATCCAACTAAGCTGTGGGCTCACTTGATAACGACCATTAATTACTGCATCAATGCCGGTTTCTGAATGCGCGCGATCGGCGTTATTAAACCTTTGCATCAACACATTAACTGCAGGCATTATCATCGCCATAGAGTGACTGACTTGCTCTGCATCGGATTGGTAATATTTAACCCGAGCTCCAAGCTCCCAATGCCAAGCATTAAAGGCCTGCTGCCACTGCACAAAGGCGCTATATTTATCATCACTGACGCCAGAAAAATTATCGACTAAAAACATTGGATTTTCAGGATTGGTAATCACAGAGTCATGTTCACTTAACTGGCTGTCTACTCCCCATTGCCATTGCTCGTTACTTATTGAAAAGTGGGCATCATAACTAGTGCTATCAGCGTTGTTGTAACGTGCGCCCATAGATGGCATTAAATTGCGTTCAGAAAAGTTATCCATACCATGACGGGCGTCGCTGTACGCCAGATGCCAGTTAATTTCCCAATCATTGAGTGTGTGTATACCATCGAATTTAACTCTATCAGTACGAATGAAATCAATGTCCATTGGTAATGCGGGTGTGCCTGCATCTGTGGTTTCACTATGCAGATAGTTAATGCCTATGGATTCATTTTGACGGGTATTATCCGCAAGGTTAAATCGATATTGACCGCCAAAAACTTGTTTGTCATAAGTGGTGGGTGAAATGTCATTGCCACTACCGGTTTCGCTATTGTCATTGCCGTGCATATCATCTGCAAAGACGAGAATACCGTGACTATCATTAGCGAGATTAGCTTTACCGCTAATGGCTGTGCGAGCACCATTGGTTTGATATTGGCCTGCTAGTTCCGCTGAGTGTTGCTCAAATTGAACCTGAGTTTGAATCACGTTTACACTGCCACCTAATGTATCAATACCCGATGATACAGGTGCAATACCACGATAAAGCTCAACTCGCTCAGTCATGCTAATACTGGCATAACTTAGCGGTGTATCCATGGCATTAGGCCCTGCGCTAGCAAGACTGGCACCATCAATTTTACTATTAACACGATCGCCAGACAGGCCACGATATTGAACCATACCGGTTAAAGGCCCATTAGCATTCACTGCAGCTCCTGGTAATGCGTTAACCGCTTGCGCAATATCAACTGTTGGCGAGATATCTTTGGGGCTAACAAGCATGATAGGCGTGGCCACTGAACCGCTGATGTTAATCACTTCAATGATTTCATCAGCTTGAGCGTTACAGTGGAAGAGGGTACTTAGTGCGGCAACAGGTAAAGCAGATAACAAAGAGTACACAGATAAATTTAGCTTCATATTATGTTTTTATTGAAGAATCGTATGTTAATGCTCTGTGTTATTTAGGGGGGACACAATTAGAATGTCCTAAACTGCGACAAGATGTCGCAGGGCCATTCAGCTTTATTCCATTTTAATGTAACCAACAGAAGTTTGGGTCAGTGCATTAATTAGCTCATTACTTTTTCATAATAAAAATGTTGTTGTCATTTTGGGTTTGCATATATTGCTCAATAATGGCCCTCGCTCGAAGAAATACAGGCCCAAGATGTAATCTTCGACTCGCTAAACAGTCAATTGTATTAATCCAACCATTGGGCTCGTATTCAACATCTAACTTGACGAGTTTGCCTTCCTCTATGGCTGGTGTAACCATTTCCTCAGGTAGAATCGACCAACCGACTCCTTGTTGAGTCAGTTCATTCATAAGATAATGACTATTGGCATGCCATCGCTGTGAGCTAATCCCATAACTAAACCACAGCTCTTGCCCTGTGTTGGCGCGAAGTACGACCTGCCTGTGCTGACGTAAATCAATGTCTTTAATACGGCGCATTTGGGTTAAAGGGTGACTCGGGGCAGCAAGTGTAATGAATCGAGTGTAACCAATGGTGCTGAAATCAACTTGATCTTGGATTTTCCCGTCTGCATAAACTATCCCCATATGAGCACTACCGTTACTGACGAGCTGGCCAATATCCAGTGTTGATTCTGCGATGATCTCGATATTAGTAATCGGGAACTCATCAGCCAATTTAGCTAATTGGCTCAGTAATGCAGGGCTGATTAAGCTTTCTTCGATAGCAATGATCAACTCGTGTTCATGTTGTAATTCTAAAGAGGCTATCTTTTGATCAAAATGCAGTTGTTGCAGCATGAGGGCTTTCACTGCTGGGAGTAAAGCTTCACCTTCTTTGGTCAGTGATGGCGTATTACCACTACGATCAAATAAGGTTTGATTAATACTCACTTCTAAATTGGAAATTGCTTGGCTAATGCCTGATTGCGCTCGCTGCAGTTTCCTTGCCGCTGCAGAGAAAGAACCGGTATCGCAAACGGTAATGAATATTTTTAGTTGCTCTAAACTGTACATTCAATTATCGCCTTATTGTGTAGCATCACTTCGTATCAGTCATATTAAGCTATCACTTTTAGTGATGGCTGTTAACTTTTGTTAGGTGAATATGCAGGTCATAATCCAACTCGATTTAATTCAGAATCCTATGTGTAAAGTAAGTTGAGGTTGTTATGTCTACAGTAGAGCGCATATTTCATGCTGTGTTGTTTGAGTTTCTTGCCATTATTGGTTCAGTTATTGGTTTGATGATATTTACTGATTATGCGTTAGCCTCCCTTTCAGGAACTATGATAGCTATTGCGACAATAGCCATGGGATGGAATTTCATCTTTAATATTATTTTCGATAAGTTTTACACCGAACCTCGAGAGCAAAGAACTGTCATTCAGCGAATGATTTATATTGGTTTTTTCGAAGCAGGCTTATTAATGCTCACTATCCCCGTAATGGCTTATATTTTAGGGATTTCATTGATAGAGGCATTCTGGCTAGATATCAGTGTGACAGTTTTCATCACTGTTTACGCCTATGTCTATAACTATGCATACGATCATATTCGTGCTCGTGTCATGCTTAATCGCAACAAGGTAGCGCTTGATACTCAATAATATCGAGCGCCTACGTAATATTTAGTCAATCAAAGCTGTGCTTGTTTTTGTCATTAATCTGTCTCATTTGTGGGTTAGGTTTATATCCTGGCCTAATCATTATTTGTTAGAAATGGACGAGGTGAATGGCAAAGTTTTCCTTCGAGCACAGTTTTGAAATTGATACTCTCAAAAGATTGATTGCTCAGTATCAAGGTCTATTTCGGCACCAGTCATTATTGGATTTACATTATCGCGGTGAACCATTATCTGTCACAGCTATTGAAC
This sequence comes from Shewanella sp. 10N.286.51.B7, assembly GCF_002873615.1. Classification (NCBI taxonomy): domain Bacteria; kingdom Pseudomonadati; phylum Pseudomonadota; class Gammaproteobacteria; order Alteromonadales; family Shewanellaceae; genus Shewanella; species Shewanella sp. 10N.286.51.B7. The sequence continues at coordinate 100,619 of NZ_MCUF01000035.1, read as the reverse complement.
TTGGTAAGCAAGATGCACCTTGCCCAACGGTGTTGTTTGTCGGAGGTGTACATGGGGTTGAGCGCATTGGTGCTCAAGTCGTATTAGCTTTTTTAGGCAGTTTGTTGAATCGTCTTTCTTGGGATAGCCATTTACAAGCATTACTAAAAGAAGTGCGTTTAGCATTTGTCCCCGTCGCAAATCCTGTGGGCTTTTTACAAGGTTCACGCAGCAATGGTAATTATGTTGACTTAATGCGTAATGCCCCTATTGATGCAGAAGAAAAAGTGACCTTTTTAGTTGGGGGGCATCGGCTCACTAACAAGTTGCCGTGGTATCGGGGCAAGAAGGGGATGGAAGCTGAAACACAAGTTCTGGTGGATTATGTTCACCAATTGCAAGACTCAAGTACCAGTGTTATCGCCTTAGATGCTCATTCAGGTTTTGGTTTGTCAGACCATATTTGGTTTCCGTATGCCCATACGCGTAAACCCTTTGAAGGAATGGGCTATATTTATCACTTAAAGCAATTATTTGATCGCGGTTACCCACATCATGGTCATTACAAACTTGCCCCTCAAAGTCATTTTTATCAAACTCATGGTGATATTTGGGACTATCTTGCTAAAACAAACCCCAGTAATAACCCCTTTATTCCATTAACGCTTGAGATGGGCTCTTGGGCATGGGTAAAGAAGAATCCTCGGCAAATTTTTAATTTCTCTGGTTATTTTAATCCGCAAAAAACACATCGACACCATCGAATATTACGCCGACACGTGGTATTAATGCAGTTCTTAATTGAAGCGGCTTACGCTAATGTGCTTGAAAACATTAACCAAGCACAATTTGAGCGTTTACAAACTGACGCTGAGCGATACTGGGCTAAAAAGCCTTAAGCATCTTGATAGAAACAGCTTAATTCACAGGCGTAGCAAAGGAGTATTCTGATGGCAACTTGGGTGTTATTACGTGGATTAATGCGAGATAGTCGTCATTGGTATGGTTTTGACGCTCAGCTGCGTGATGAAGGAATAGACGTATTAACCCCTGATGCAACTGGCAATGGGACTTTAGCTTCGAAGCCAAGTCATTTAACGATTGGTAATTACAGCGATGACATTTGGCAGCAAATTGATAAAGGGCTTAACGATAATCCAGAGTTTAGCCGAGAGTTAGTGATCATTGGCGTGTCGATGGGTGGCATGATTGCTTTAGAGATGGCCAGACAACGCCATAAACAAGTACGTCATGTGGTTTTGATTAACTCCAGTGCTGGTAACTTGTCACCTTGGTATCAGCGTTTTCAATTAAGACCACTAATCAGTTCTATTTGGCATCGACATAAAGCAGCAAATCTAAGCTTTATTGAGTCTTGTGTTCTCAATTACACCACAGTAACAAAAGCTGATGACGAAAGTGTTATTAGCGACTGGGGCAATATGCGCAGTCAACTGCACACCAGTATATTTAATGGTGCGAGACAAATATACGCCGCCGCACGTTATCAATGCACTTGGTTTGGTCATTGCCGTGTGAGCGTTATCGGAGCTAATCAAGACAAATTGGCGAACCCTAAATGCAGTAAAGCATTAGCGGAGTTTTATCATACCCCGTTACTGCAAGTGGAACAGTGCGGTCATGACGCTACACTTGACCACCCTGATCAAATAAGACAATTGATTCAAGATACGATTTCTGAATCGGCATCATAGGTTTTGTTATCCAACACAATGTATATTCGCTTATCAACTCAATCATGCTCTGGTCATGTGGGCTAGATAACGTTAAATTAATTTAGATTAGTTATAATCGAGTTTAATCAATGACGGGTGGAAGATGTTGTGCTGACACAAATTTTAGTGACGCTTTTAGTAATAGCCGGTGCTTTTGCGTATTTACGCAGTGGAAGAAGCAGTAAAGTGGCTCGCAGTGAGAAATACATTGCAGCTGATGCTTCACCATTTTTTAGCCGTATTGTTATTTACGCCATGATTGCAGTGTCAATGCTAGCGTCTGCAAGTTACTGGGGCTGGACTTGGTATGATGACAATACCGTTGTTGAGGTCACTATATCTTCTCCAATCGAAGCCATGTCGGCAAGCTACCAAGTACGTAAAAAAGACATTGAAGCCCAGCGAATTACCACTGTTGATGGTATTCAAATTCGTTTATCGAATCAGGAGCGAGTAACCGTTAAAGTCGCTGAATCTCAGTAAGCGATTTAACTTGGTTTACTTAGCTGAGATATAGTAGTTGAGATTTAGTAGTTGAGATTTAGTAGCTGGGATGTAGTCGCTTAGTATTAATAAAGCCATTATTTTAAAAATTTACTTTTCAGCTCAGGTGTAGGAAGCATACAAGTCTCTTTTTTTCCAAAGATACGGTAACGATTGTGAGCTAAAACACGGTAAAAGTAATCCCGAACCCCAGTGGGTAACACCTTAAATACCCTACATAAAAACCAAAGCCCTGACAGATCTTTAGTTATCTCTAACGCGGCATCACTTCTTAGTAAATACTTTCCATCTTTTATTAAAATAAACGAATCAAATCCAATATTTTCCAATTGATACTCAGTCATTAACGCTCGCGCGGTTTCACTTTGCATTGGCGTAAAAGCAAACACATCTTTGTGATCACGTTTAATGATGAAGTTGACTGCGCCATTGCATAGGTTACACACGCCATCAAAGATAATAATGTGTTGTGTCTTCATTTTCCCTAAGCACCCTGTTGTATGTATTTCTCTATTGAATCTACTTTTGAGTATTTCCCCATTTCACACAAAACTCAATAAAATGCTTTAATAACGGATTTTGGTATTTATCTTTGTGGATCAATATCCAAAACTCTCTTTGCATGTCTACAGGTACATTTATTTTACTCACTCGCTGGCTCTCTAAAGCATATTGCGCTGCAATATTAGATAAGCAACCAAACCCCAAGCCTGCAGCGACTGAATTAATCAGTGCTTCTGTAGTATTTAGCTCAACACTCGTATGCCAATTCCCTATATGAGGCGCCAGATTTTGCATAAAACAGTCCCTTGAGCCTGAGCCTTGCTCTCGTAATACCCAGTGACTGTTATCTAATGAGCTTAACTCAATCATGCTTTTTGCTGCTAAAGGATGATTAGGCGAGCTAATCACACACATCTCATCTTGGCTAAAAGGGATGGCGATAATATCTGGGTGATGGTGCTCACCTTCAATCAGGGCAATGTCTAGCTCAAAATCCACCAGTTTTTGGCAGATATGTGCTGAGTTTGATACGAACAAACTTTGTGATTCATGGTGATATTGCTGCCTGAAAGCACTGAGTATTATGGGGGTTAAATGGTTACCTACAGTGTCACTACTGCCAATACGCAGCTGCCCAGACATGACTTGCTCATCGTTAAACATCAGACTGATATCGCCAAGTCGGTTGATTAACTCATCCGCAAGCGGCAGCAGTTTATGACCCTCCTGATTGAGTATTAAACGATTATTCACTCGATCAAAGAGCGGATGTCCTAACTGCTTTTCAAGTTCAGCTAACCCCATGCTGACGGCAGCTTTTGAGAGACACAAATGTTCAGCCGCTGCGGTAAGAGTCTTATGTTGGGTGATCGCGCTAAAGACATTCAACTGTTTAAAAGAAATATGCGGGTTCATGGTTGTCTCATTTTAATTGGATCCGGATTGAGGCTTTTATTGAGGTTGGTATTGAGAGTCGTATTGAGGGTCGTACTAAGGTTAGTAATTACAAATACGTTCAATTTAAATTAACCCATGTTTTAAATTGTTGGATATATACAAACAAATAGCAAGCGTATTATGGCCTTAATTAAACAATTCCTCGCGGTTGATAGCGCAATATCAGGCTAAGCAATCGCAATAATTAGCTTGAGGTTATTATGATTCAGAAAGCAAAACTTAGGTTATTAATGGCACCTACACCTATGGCAGGGCTGGCGTTAGGTATCGCAAGCCTAGGTTGGAGCTGGGAAAGTTTGGCCAATTTACATGGGGTAGGTCAATGGCTCAGTGCAGCGATAGCTAGCGTATTATTATTGGTACTGACGTTTAAATTTCTGGTCCATTCTCATACCTTAAAGCAAGATTTATCGCACCCTGTGGTGGGGAGTGTCGTGCCCACTTTTGCGATGGCAACCATGGTGGTGTCTAACTCGTTAGGCCAATTTTCAGCTATCGCTGGCGATGCATTATGGCTGTTAGGTTTAGTGCTCCATATTGTGTTTTTAGTCAGCTTCTTATATCACCGCGCTAAGGATTTTGAATTACATCACATGGTACCAAGTTGGTTTGTACCACCTGTTGGGATTATAGTTGCTGACGTTTCATTTTCAGGTAACCCTCAATTAGCTTTTTTAGCGCATCTCGCATTAGTGTTTGGCATGTTTGCTTACGCGATTATGTTACCAATGATGATTTATCGTCTTATGTTTACCCATGAAATTCCAGATGCTGCTAAACCGACACTGGCTATTCTTGCCGCACCAGCCAGTTTATCCTTGGCCGGTTACTTAACGGTGACTGCGGATCCTTCTCCAGTGATTATCGCGTTATTGTTCGGCATTGCAGTGTTAATGACCGCGATAATCTACCTGGCATTTTTTAAATTACTGCAATTACCATTTAGCCCTGGTTATGCGGCTTTCACGTTCCCTATGGTGATTGGTGCCACTGCATTATTTAAAATGGTGACCTGGATGGAAAGCATTGGCATGGCAGATGAGTATGTTCAACAAGTTAGGTTACTGGCAGGTGTAGAGTTAACTATAGCCACGGTGGTCGTTGCATATGTGGCTTTTCGATATGCTCACTTCTACCAAGGTGGGACAAAGGTTAGCGTTTAAAAAAACGTTTAAGGCAGGTGTAGCAAAGCCAATCAAAATGAGTCATTGGCTTTGCTGTCATTTACTTTAGCGCTTGTTGGTTTAGCACCACTTGCTTTAATGACTATCCACGAAAGGGTTTATCACTAATTTATGTTCAATTTCAGTTGGTAATAAAGGCGTATGCTTTTGCTTGGCATATTGCTCATAACCATTGCGGTAATAGGGGGACAAGGGATGACCTGATTGACCGCCAGGTATCGACATAATGGCATCTTGTTCTGCCCCAGGTTGCACAATGAAGCGTTGTGAAGCGCCAAAAGATTTACCTTGTACAGCAGGCATAAAGCTATCACCAAAACCTTCAATTGTAGGCATATCTAGCCAACGACTTAATTGCGGCAATTGTTTCGAAAAGGGATGTTGAATGGTCAGTTGGTTGACCTTGCCCCAGCGTAAATCGGTTAGTTTTTTCTTTGGACTATGTTTTTTAAGTAAAGCTGCAGTGGAATCTTGATAAGCCGAGACAGCAAAGGATTGCCAATTAGCATGATTTTTAGGTAGCCATGTTGCTGGTTGCTGATTCAATATTTGCCACATAGGTGTTTCTAAATAACGCTTGATAGCCGATAAGCCACTACTACGCTGTTTCAGCTCGGTTTCAATAGGGGCAAAGGTTTGATCGATTAACGCAGTTCTAAATTTTCTAACGAGGGTATAACCCACAGAGTCAGCACAGGCACACTCGCCCCAACTGGAAATATGTTTAATATCTTCAGCAAATAACACAGGTTGCTCACTGAGCACCGAAAGTAAATATTGCTGCCAAGGCACTAAAAATCGCGCTTCATTATCCAGTTGTAACTGATAAAAATCATCTTCAGTAAAGTTATTATTAGCCAGTAATCGGTCGCGGATTTGCGCGGCGCGAGCGCCAAGGGCATAGCCGCCATCGCCATATCTTAATTGCGCTTCAGCAGATAAAACTCTTGAATTAGCAGTCCAGATACGATGATTGTCAGGATTAATCATTTCAGGCATTACTGCTTGTTGTTGCTGCCAATTATCTTGTTGATAACCATTAGTGGATTGGGCTGTATCGGAAGGATTATCACGTGCAGGAACTGCTCCTGCGATTTTCCAGCCGGCGTTCCCTTGAGCATCTGCTAACAGCATATTTTGCGCTGGAATGCCGATTTGTGTAGCCAACTCCGTTGCTTGCTCAACACTTTGTGCATTCTCTAAAGATAACAATGCCATGTTAACGGCATAATCAGTATGTCCTACCCAAGATAAGGCATAGTCGATACCGGCAACAGTTTTGACAGGGCCATATTTGGATACTTGAACGGTATAATTAACTTGGCCTTCGGGTAAATCAATGGGTTCGTACTCAAGTTCTATTTCAGTGTCTGAGCTGATCTCTATCCAATCTGCAGTATCGATATAACTGTTGGTAAAGCCCCAAGCTAACTTTCCGTTAGAGCCAACAACAATGGCAGGGGCGCCAGGCAGAGATACCCCTGTAATTTGCTTTATGTTATTTGATTTATCTGCATCTGAGCGATGAGTGCTAGGGTAGTTGAGTTGAGCGCGATACCAAATAATCGGCACAGCAAAAGATAAGTGCATGTCATCAGATAACATGGCGCGACCAGTACCTGTTAATTGGCTAGTCACTGCCCAGTTATTACTGCCCACTTCTACTGGCTCTTCAATATCTTGATTTATCGCGCTAATGAGAATTTGTTCTTCAAGTTGTGGAATACTGCCTTGGTAAAGCGCTATTTGGCTATTATCTAATGCTGCTTGATGATGACTAGGCTGGATTAAAAATGCGAGCATATCATTGCCAAAAGCTTGCTGTAATTGGGTTAATGCCATATCGCGTTTGATTGTGTTGCCTTGCAAATCTAGGTACATGCTGTAAATCACTAACAAACTATCTGTTTCATGCCACTCACGGGGAGATGAATTTGTTAAAAGATATTCAAATGACAATACCGTTTGGTCGGCAAGCGCTTGGTTAACGCCTTTAGTGTATGCCGTTAAAGAGGCTTTATCTTGGTCTGGAAGTTGTTCAAAAATATGTTGGGCACGTTTTCTAAGCTGATGAAAACGGCGACTCTTATCTAGGTCTAATGCAGCTTTACCGAAGATTTCAGAAAGTTCGCCCGCTGAGTTTCTACGCAGTAAATCCATTTGAAAAAAGCGGTCTTGGCTATGGGCGTAGCCGATGGCGTAAGAGGCATCAATGCGACTATTAGCTGTTATGATTGCTGTACCTAAGGTATCACGCTCAATGGTGACTGGTGCTGAAATATCTTCACTGATAATAGTGTTGGATAGACTTGGCATACTCAGCCTTAACACGCAGTATACGGCTAAAATAATGGCAGAAGAAAACAAAAGCAGCGAGGCAAGTGTGTATTTGGTTATCTTGGATTGTAAAACCTTATTAAGGCTGACTGACATGTTTAATTACCCATTGGAGTGACCTGCCTATCATAACCAAGGTTATTGAAATGTTAAAAGTAGTTTTTGAAGTTTTACAGATAAAAGCAAATAAAAATGAATCAGTTAGCTCTGCATCGCTGAGTTTGAGCTAACTGCACTTGTTTTGAGTTGGCTTAAATTAGGTTTATTGATTGATTTTGGCTTTAAATTTCGCCTTGGTGTCATCATTAGCTTTGTTATACCAGTAATCAAGCATTTCGCCGATTTCGGCTTGATCTTCAGCAATGGTTTTAGGTTTAACGGCAAGGTTTGGTGTGACAGGTTCAGCTGGATGATTGATAGATGGAGCTGACGCCGCCGTTGCGGCAATAGGTACTACTGCTACCTGAGCGGCAGGTGCGAAACGTGGCACTGAAGCAATGTGGCCAGCTTGATTGTAGGCAATCATTTCTTCTGGGTAATCACGACCAATTTGTAAGCCAGCTTTAATCAAAGCTTCACTTTGAAAAGAAACAGTACTTCCTTGCTTGTTGGTGAGAGTCATACTGGGGGTTTTATTGAACTTGTTGGCAGCATTTTTATTGCGAATTGTTGGCAACGTTAACTCATATCGGTCATTCTGAGCATTAAACGTTAACACTACAGCATTGGAGTTAAATTGGGTTTGCATGCCATTATCGCGATAGTTGACCACATAATTAAATACAATTTGGTTTTCACCTTCAGAAAGCTTTATATCTCTATCACCGCTATAAACTTGGCCATTGAGCACTTTAACTTCAACACTTGTTGGGAGCTCTAACACGCTGGCAGCATATGCTAATGGAGTAAGGGTTAATAGTAATAGGCTAAAAAATAAGGATTTTGAGTTCATTTTATTCTCATTAGAGCTAAGGGCCGCTTCATAACACTGATTGCTGCGACTTTGATGTTTATGGGATTACCTGCATTCACGAACAGCCAAGTATGCAAGATTAAGTTATAGCAAACCTAACAAGAGTTACATAATGCAGAGGACTTGTTTTTAATTGATCAAGCCTTGTTGCTAACCCATTAAGCCTAACTTTTGATAATCAAAGAACTTACGGTGTTCAACACCTGCTAAATTGGTATTTACTTTGTTCGGGTGTTTATACTCGCCCCAGCTTGCCACATGACTGCCGACATTTAATACAGGGAAATCTGTAGTGTTATTGTCAGCAATGACGTTGTCACTGACACCAATAAAGCGCAATAAAGTGTGTAAGCTATTTGGTTCATTAAGCTTAATTGTCAGTAAATCATCTCTGTCAGCAAAGTAACGGTACACAGCTTGCTGATGAGATAAATAACATTGCTTTAAGCGAGCCTCGTCCAGTAAATCGTCGGCACTTAAATCGCCGAAAGTCTGCTTAAAACACCGCTTCAAAATGGGGTGAAAGGTACCTGTTTTATCGGCCAGATTAGGCACCATTTTTGTCAGCAGCATTTGAATTGAATTAATCCAAGGCTGTATAGGACGATCGATATAGATGAATTTGGCTCCAGGGAAAATCTTATCTAATTGCGGGTAATCACAAAAACAAGGCACATCAGAAACCACATCAGCCACTTCAAAGGCTTTTTTAGTTAGCCCAATATGTGCAACCTTAAAACCATGCTCTAACAAGGCGACACTGACGCTGGTGGTACCTGTTCTTGGAAGGCCGATAATAAAAACTTTATTCATAGAAGCTAGATACAGCCTTAAATTGGTGTGAGTGCTTAGATTCAACTATTTCTTTTAAATAATTTGTGCAATTTAAGTGCGGTATAAGACTTTAATCACATGCCAACCGAATTTAGTTTTAACAAGGTGTGGGGTGATGAGTTCACCTGTAAAACAAACTTTGTCGAACGGAGGCACCATTTGGCCTTTTTTGAACTCACCGAGGTTACCGCCACTTTTACCAGAAGGGCATGAAGAGTGCTTTTTGGCAAGTACGTCAAACTTAGCGCCTTTTTCTAGTTGCTTGATTAAATCTTCAGCTTGCTGTCTATGTTTAACTAAAATGTGCAATGCAGCCGCAGTTCTGGCCATGTTGATACTCTCCAATAATATAGCCGCTAATTATAACGTGAATCATAACTTGCAAGCCAGAGTGGCAGTTGGGGGCGATAATGATTTTTTTGTGATTAATCTGAGTTTATATAGCTTACGTATTCGTTATAACAGCGTGATATGGGTTAATATGAAGGATGAATTTTTGCAAACTAGCACGTTAATATGCTCGTTTAAGAGCCCCTAATTAAGCCCGCTGATTAAGAGAACCTGATGATGACAGCCTCCGCAAGATTGATTTATGTTTATGATCCTATGTGCAGTTGGTGTTGGGGCTATAAACCTAGCTTACTTGGATTAAAAACGCAGTTAATCGAACTGTTCCCAACCCTTGCAATTGACTATAAAGTGGGTGGTTTAGCGCCTGATTCAGATATGCCGATGCCAGCAGAAATGCAGCAGTTTTTAGCTCAAACATGGCATAAAATTGCCCAGCAACTCGGTACGGAGTTTAATCATGCTTTTTGGCAAGAGTGTCAACCAAGGCGTTCAACTTATCCAGCTTGTCGAGCGTGTATAGTTGCTAGAGAATTTGCTCTTGAGTCAGAAATGATGCTTGCGATTCAACAGGCTTATTACTTACAGGCAAAGAACCCATCAGATCTTGATACGCTTATTGAAGCAGCAGAAAGTGTAGGTATTGATAAAACGGTTTTTGTTGAACGTTTATCGTCAGCAGAAATAGCACAAGCATTTATGAAAGAATTGGATTTTGTGCATCAATTACCGATTAGAGGTTTTCCATCATTGGTATTGCAAGTGAATGGACAAAATATCGGGTTACACTTGGATTACCATGATCCTCAAACGACGATAGATGCGATAACTAAGGCCTTATAATGAATAAGAAGATTAGCTAACTCAAGAATACCATCTGTGTTGGTCTCTATATGGACTTTAGGGTATTAACAGATTACAGATATAAAAAAACCAGCTGAGCGATCAACTGGTTTTTATTCTCTTTCAGAGAGGTTAACGCTTGATTTAGTGAACTAGCTTGGCCAAATCTGGTAAATGGTCAATCTGCATTAAGCAGTGCTTAAATCAAGGTTAAAGGACTTAAATACCCAAGGGTATTAGTCTACACCGTGACAATCAGCACATTCAGTGATTGTTAAATCTGGTGTATGTAGATCAGCATCTAATTCGTGCGCATCAGCAAAGCTGTGACAATCATTACACGTTTCGATGTTTGCTTCCATTTCAGCATGTTCTTCAACATTGATTGCTTCATGACAATCAACACAATCAACAGCAAAAGCAGAACTTGCAAACATAAGTGCAGCAATCATAGCTAAATATTTCATAGTAACTCCATCATCAGTTAAGGGGCGTTATCGCCCATGCTAGGTGTTAAACCTGAGCAATTCGCGCTGACTCAATGACCGCATCTCTTAATGCAAATAAATCCGTTACTTTATAACTAAGGACACTGAATATTGGTTAGCACATTTTAATTTAGTATTCGTAATGCAATGTTAAGCAGAAGAGTGAACTCTTAAACTTAAATTACTCTACCTACGATACCATCTTATTGATTTATGTTAATTAAAACTTAAAAGAGCGCTTAAAGCCACTTTTTTACATCTTCTAGCATAGTTAAATTTCAAGGTTGTGATCTGCTTAATAAAATTCTTAAACTTTAAAATGTGTTTTGAGGCTCGTATCTAAGCATCAATTATCTGTTTATGTGCAGTATATTGTCACTAAGATGAACCCAAGATGAACGAATTGTTATTGTTGAAATTACAAGCTTTGAAATTACAGACAATGAAATTACAGGCTTAGAAATTCCAGACTTTTGAATTTTCGGGCTTTTGAATTTACAGGCAAGAAATCACAGACATTGAAACTCTTGGTTGTGAAATCCATTACGACTATATAGTTGACTCAGGAGTTCATGCTGCTGATACTTTGATCCACTCGTTTGGTAATGGCTGCATCAAATCGCTGACTTGCTCTGGGGTATTGTTGAGCCAACTGCTAATGGCTGTTGAGGGGATAAATAGCGGCATGCGGTGATGATATTGGGCGCACTTATCATTAGGTTTAATGGTTAAGGTGACTAATTGTTGGAGATCTGGATAAATGACACCAGCCATGAATAAAGGTTTATTAGCCGCATGGGAAAAGCGGTACTTTTGCTTTTTCGCTTGGCCTTCATCGCGCCATTCAAACCAGCCACTACATGGGATCAGGCATCGATGTTGATTAAAAGCCTCGGCAAATGTGGGTTTGTCTGCGACAGTTTCAGCTTGGGCATTAATGATGAGTTTTTTGGACCATTCAGGTTGTATCCCCCAACTTTGCTGAGTAGCAATAAGCTTACCATTTGTAGAACTCAGCACTGTAACTGGATCTGTCGGCCTTAAATCAAGATTCGTTTGAATACTCAATGGCTGGTCAAATAGTGGATCGAGTAGTCCTTTCATGCCATCAAGTAAGACCTCCAACCTGCCACACATAATGTGTCCCTTCCATTTCAGTTCTTGAACAATATTGTCCCGTTAACGTTAGCATTATAAAACTATTTTTTGAGATTATTTTCATAAAAAAAGTCTCGTTAATTGGTCAATTTTTATAAAAATTCAAACGAGCGTATAAATTTTTGAATTATTTTTATCTTCAGCGTACACGTGTAAGTTCATGAATTGGCAATAATTATTTTTAACGATGGCTTTGTTACTGTAAATATTAGCTTTATTTGCCAATTAGAATATTTGATCTAATTTAATTTTTGTGACGTAATGCACACTATTATTCTGGTCTGATGAGTGTAGAACTATGAGCATAAGAACAACATTTAAGAAAGTATTGCCGAGTATTTCAACGACTGAACAAGAAGCATTAGATGCGGGCGATGTTTGGTTAGAAGGATCAATTTATCAAGGTATTCCTGATTTTGCTGCATTACGTGATATTCCCAATGCAACCTTATCGCTTGATGAGCAAGCTTTCTTAGATGGCCCTGTGCAGACATTGATTGAAATGGTCGATGATTTTGATATTCAAAATGGTAAGCACTTGCCAGATGATGTACTGACTTTTCTAAAAGAGAATAAGTTTTTCTCGCTGATTATTCCAAAGTCTTACGGTGGATTAGAGTTTAGTCCTTATGCTAACTCAACTATCGTTGCGACTATTGCTGCTAAAAGTTCTGCTGTGGCAGTTACTGTAATGGTGCCTAACTCGCTAGGTCCTGGCGAATTGTTAATGCATTACGGTTTAGAGAACCAACGTAACTTCTGGTTACCTCGTTTAGCTAATGGTTTAGAAATTCCATGTTTTGCACTGACTAGCCCTGAAGCTGGTAGTGATGCTGGTGGTATTCCTGATATCGGTACCGTCACTATGGGAGAATACGAAGGTAAAGAAGTGCTTGGCCTTTCAGTGACATGGGACAAACGTTATATCACTCTAGCGCCTATTGCCACGGTACTAGGGCTTGCATTTAAAGTCGAAGATCCACAAGGCTTGTTGGGCGGAAAGGAACAACTGGGTATTACTTGTGCGCTTATTCCAAAATCACATCCTGGTGTACAACTTGGCAACCGTCATGATCCTATGGGCTGTCGTTTCTATAACGGTACGACTCGTGGTGAAAACGTGTTTATCCCTATGGACTTCATCATTGGCGGTCAAGATAAAATTGGCCGCGGCTGGCAGATGCTGGTTAGCTGTTTAGGTGCAGGCCGTGGTATTTCATTACCTGCATTAGGTGTATCAGTCAGTCAGTGCTCATTTAAGTCTTCTGCTGAATACGCAGCAGTACGTGAGCAGTTTGGTTTATCAATTGGTAAGTTTGAAGGTATTCAGGAGAAGCTGGCTGATATCGCAGGTAAAACTTACCTACAAGAAGCCATGCGCGTATTGACTACTGAAGGCTTAGGTCTTGGCTTAAAGCCATCAGTGGTAACGGCGATTGCCAAATACCATATGACAGAGTTAGGTCGTGATATTCTTGATTCAGCTATGGATATTCAAGCGGGTAAAGCGATTCAGCGCGGTCCACAAAATACCTTAGCGTCAGGTTATGTGGCTCAGCCAATTGCGATTACAGTTGAAGGTGCCAACATCCTTACCCGTAACCTAATGATATTTGGTCAAGGTGTGATGCGTTGTCATCCACATTTACAAAGCATGGTTGAGTCTATTCATAGTGACGCCAGTGATGCTGATAAAACCTTTAATCGTATCTTCAGACAAACAATTGGTTACAGTGTTGGTAATAGCTTGCGTGCATTTAAATTGGGTCTTTTACCCTTTACCGCACCTGCGCAATCATCATTACCTGAAGTCATAGGTTACGAAAAATCTGTACATAAATTGGCATCAAAATTAGCCGTTTATGCTGACTTCTCGCTACTTGTATTAGGCGGAAAACTAAAGCAAGCAGAAATGCTGTCAGCTCGTTTAGGTGACGTAATGAGCTACCTGTATGCAGCAATGGCATCGATTCGTTTTTACGAGCAGAAAGTGTCAGCTGAAGAACGTAGCCAAGCTAAGCCATATTTTGAGTACGCGACTCGTTGGTCTTTATGTAAAGCTGAAGAAGCCATATTGGCATTTTTAGAGAACTTCCCGTCTAAGCCTACGCGTCAGTTTATGCGTTTAATCACCATGACTTACTCAGGTAAAATGGTAAAAGTGAATGATGATTTGGTGCGTGAATTAGCAGAGCAAGCTCAGCTAGATACTGTATTTAAGAAGCAATTAACACACTTGATTAAACCGGTTGCTGGTGATGGTAATTACATTAATGAGCAAGCTTATCTAGCTAAAATGGCTTGTTTACCACTGTTGTCAAAAGTGAAAAAATCACTTAAACAGCGTGTATTTAAAGCGGGTGTTCGCTTCTCAATTACGCTTGATAATGCACTTCAAGCTAATGTCATTACAATGGATGAGCACAAGCAATTACAAGACTACAATCTTAAACGTGAGCGAGCGATTCGAGTTGATGAGTTTGATTTTGATTTGAATCTCATCTCAGACAAAGCAAACTTAAAAATCGCTAACTAAAGATAAATTTAAGTTTCTTACTGTTTAAGTCTCTTACTGTTTAAGTCGCTTACTGTTTAAGTAAACCAATTTAAAAGGCCGCTATTAAGCGGCCTTTTTGTATTTAAAAAGAAATGGAACTAACAAAATATATAATTGGTTCGAATTTTAAGCAGATCACAGATTGAAAAAAATTTTACCTTATAGGTATTTCATTAGGTGAAAATTTGAGCTTGGCAGCATTTTTCTTAGCTTAGTTTGGTAAATAATAAAGTACTTATTACTAGGGCCTGTTGAACTTTCAAGGTTGTTTTTGCAGCGAATTGTTGGTCATTTATACAAGGCAGAGACTTTGTGGTGTAGTTATTCTACATAAAAAATCGATAACGCAGTAAAAATGACCAACAAACGCTGCCCGAAGGGGTCGACTAAAAGCGTTTTACTCTTTGTTGAATACATCTTTGTAAATAAAAGGTGCTTAGATGACTAGGCATCAATTCATCCGCCTTGATTAAAACGCTTTTATTTCGAACGAAACTTAACCGGCAAAGATCAACTGGCCCTGAACTAGGAGGCAAAATGGCACGATTATCTTTGATGACAAACGTAATTGTGATGTGTTTACTTCCTGGGATTTCACACGCTGCAGATATCATTATTGGTGGAACTGTGGGTTATCAAACTCACAGTACTTCATCTTATTCAGGTTTATCTAGCAGTGAAGAATGGGGGATTAATTATCAAATAAGAAATAGTGTCGACATTGGTGATGCGAGTCGCTTATACGGAACGTATTCTTTTAACTCTGATGACATGACGTATCATGAAGGTGTGCTTATTTCTTATGATAAATTATTTTTTCTAGAGCCATCTAATCAAGTGAGTTGGTTTATTGGTGCATCAGTAGGGCTAAGCGGTCATGAGTTTCAAATCACAGATATAGATCAAACTTACTATGATTCAAATAGTTGCTATGTATTTGGCGCTCAGGCAGGATTAATGTTTGATTTTGGTAATGCATTTACATCTGAATTGGGATTTCGCTATTTAAAGCATAATGATACTTCTTCAGTTCAAAACCTAGGGGCGGTTTCTCTGTCTGTAAATGATGCGGAACAAGTGTATTGGGGAGTCGATTTGAGCTTTTGAAAAGGATTAAAAGTATCAATGTATCTTAAGAAAAATAAAAGGCTGCCACGAATATGTCGGACAGCCTAATTATAGTAATGTGATTATATTAGCAATTAAGATGCTTTAATCGCGTTACCTTCAGAATCTTTAAAACTACCGACTGCAATCATGATGAAGTCGATTAATGTCCAAATACCTAAACCACCTAAAGTAAGTAGCATTAAGATACCAGTACCGATTTTACCTGTGTAAAAGCGGTGCACACCTAAAGAGCCCAAAAAGAAGCATAAAAGTAGTGTTGGTACGAAACCTTTTTCGCTTAATTGAACAGGTGTTTCTGCTGTTTGAACTTCTGACATAATAAATCCTTTAATTATATTTTTTGTCCTGGATAGGTAATTAATTTACCTTTCCCGTCTCTGTAGCTTCCAACAAGAAGCATAAATGTCACTACAACAGTGTGTATAACATCAATAAGAATAAGACCTGCACCTATGAGGGTGAGCGTAACATCTCCAAACTGTATTAGGATAATGCCAACAATGGCTAACGTTAAATCGAAAAAACCATGTAAAACTCTGCCACAATAAAAATGGTGAATTCCTAAAACGCCAAAAATACCCGATAAAATAACCGCAGTAGCGTATTTTTTATCAGACTTGACTGATTCAGTCACTTTCAACCTCCTTGATGAAAATCTTAAATCTTTTATATAGCAAAGAGTTAGCTTAATCAATTACAAATGTTAAATTTAACTTAAGAATGTGTCTCAGATCTTATCGTTAAGGTGCTCGAGTGTGGCTTTTTAGCGAGTATTGAAATTGAGATTTGTATATTGAATATGAAATTTTATTTTACATTCAATGTTTTAATGGTTTGGTAAATGAAAGGGTTATTGTAATTGTTGTTTTAATTAGGCATGTTAAGACTTGGTTAAAAATGACTGCTTTGGCAATGGGCATAAGGGAATCAAATGTTGACAAGAACACAACACGATACGAGACATGACAGTTTAACAAAGCGCCTAGGCTATTCATCAATAGCGATACTAGTTTGCGCAATATCTCCCTTTGTAAACGCAGCTGATTATAAGGTTATTCATGCCGGTGAGCTGTTAACCGTTGCCAGTGAAAAACCATTGCAGCAATACTCATTGATCATTAGAGATGACAAAATTACTGAAATAAAAAAGGGCTATGTCACTTTATCAAAAGATAAGGTAATAGCGACTGATACCGTTGAATATATAGATTTAAAAGACAGTTTTGTCATGCCTGGCTTGATGGATATGCATGTGCATTTACAAGGTGAAATAGGGCCTAAAAATGACAGTGAAGCGCTCCGGATGTCAGATGCAGATGTGGCAATGAGAAGTGCATATTTTGCAAATAAGACCTTACAGGCTGGCTTTACTACAGTACGTGATTTAGGCGCTAAACCTGAACAAATATATGCACTGCGTGACGCAATCAATAAGGGCTGGTTGCCTGGACCAAGAATTGTTGCATCAGGCGGTGTGTCGGTAACTGGTGGTCATGGAGATGTGGACGGTAAAAGCCCAGATTTATTGGATATGCTGACCTCTAAAACCATTTGTGATGGCCCTTTTGATTGTCGCCGCGCGACTCGCCGTGCAATTAAATATGGTGCAGATGTCATTAAAATAACCTCAACAGGTGGGGTGTTGTCTGATACCAATACTGGTACAGGTCAGCAAATGGCCAATGATGAATTAAAAGAAGTGATTGATGCCGCTCACGCATTAGGGCGCAAGGTTGCCAGTCATGCTCATGCGGCTGAAGGTATTAATGCTGCGCTACGGGCGGGTGTTGATAGTATTGAGCACGGCAGTTATGCCAATAAAGAGTCAATTAAGTTATTTAAAAAGTCTGGAGCTTATTTAGTTCCGACTTTATTGGCTGGTGATACTGTAGTGCAAATGGCGAACTCGAAAGGCAACTTTATGTCTGATGCGATTAAAGCGAAAGCGATTCGTGTGGGTAATGACATGCAAAATAACTTCGGCAATGCGTATAAAAAAGGTGTAAAGATTGCTTTTGGAACTGACAGTGGTGTGTCTCGTCATGGTGATAACGCTAAAGAAGCGGTACTGATGTCTCAAGCAGGTATGTCGAACAAAGATATTTTAATTTCTGCCACCATTAATGGCGCTGACTTAGTGGGGATGTCAGAATCAATCGGCACCTTAGAGCAAGGTAAACAAGCTGATGTTATCGCGATGAAAGTGAGTCCATTAACCCAAATCGATGCATTACTTAATGTGCAGTTTGTGATGAAGTCTGGCGACATCCATAAACAATAAATCAGTCGTGTGGATGGAGGTTAAGCTGACTTAATCATGAGTCAGCTTAATCTATCCGCGAAGAGTCTAATTTGATTAATACCATTCAATAATTGGCGTTAAACAGCTTACTCGACCCAATGTAAAACATCTTTGATGACCGACCAACGAGGCTTTTTAGGTTGGGCATTTTCACCTAAAATCCAATAGCCATAAAGTGTGTCGACATAACCTGAGGATTGTTGGATGGATAACCAACTGTTTAAGAAGGTATGCAGCGAGTGATTACCTTTAGCTACAGCGTATGAAGCTGGGAAGGATTTAATTTCTTCACGGTTATACATGGCAGTATATTCGGGGTATAAAATCGTCCATGTTTTGCCAGCTTCTAAGCTAATTAATAAGGCATCATAGTTTTCACCATCATCTTCAAAGAATAACTTGTCTGAGTCGATAGAGCTAAACTCAACATTATCAAACTTTTCTTGAATGTGCGGAATGATGGAGTAGTCACCGACAGAGGCCACTCTCACCTTTTCAGCTTCATGGATTAATTGATCTGTTTTAAATTCATCAGCACGGTAATCCTTCACGACAAAGGCGTAGTGTAAATCGAGTACGGGATTAGTGAAATCGACAAAGCCAATACGGAAGGTGGTCATTTGTAGCCCTGAAATGGTGATATCAAATAAGCCACTGTTGATCCCATCCAGCACATTGGCTGAGTTATAAGGAATGAATGCCACTTTAATTTCTAGTTCAGCGGCAAGTTTTCGCATCATTTCAATATCAAACCCCACAAGATCCTGACCAGCATTGTAGTAGGAAAAAGGCACTTGAACAGGGTTATAGCCAACGCGTAATAGCCCGCTTTGTTTTATTTGCTCTATGGTTCGTGGGCCATTCACTTCAAGTTCTTCTGACCAGTTAAAAGCCGTGATTTCTTCAGGCACTTCTGCGGCAGAGCTCATTTGAGCAACAACTTCATCCATGTTGTATTCAGTATCAACGATACTACTCAATACCCAACTGGTGCCTAGCAGCGTGATTCCGAAAACAACTGGGGTAATGGCACTACAAAGAATGAGTCGCTTCATGCTGATTTTAGCAATACCTGCCAGCATGGCTGTGCCACCGATGGCGAGAATAAATATATTCATTGCGGCTAATAGCGAAGTAAATCGACTGGTGAACAAACTAGACACCATATAAAGCTGGAATAGATCAGATGATAATTCTAATGAGTCAAGAAGCATCGGAATAGTCAGATAGACACTACCAAATAAGCTAATCAGCCCGTTAACAGACATAGGAAAATAACTGAGGAAATCGAGTTCTTTACCTGAAAACCAAGCAGCAAATAACACAAATACAATGGTGAGGAGCTTACCTAAATTAGGAAAGCTAAAGACCACAGGGATAATGATATTGGCGTAATCATCGGTTTGCTCATCACCGATATTGTACTTATGGAATAGCTCTTTAGTGCGTTGAATGAGTAAAGGTAAAATAATGAAAATATTACCTGCCGCAAATGCAGTGATCATCGCGTCTTTAGCAATTCCTGTAATGTCTCGGTAGGAAAATGGGGTGATCACCATAATGATTGCCGGTAACACCCAATAGGTCAAAATCACCGTCATTACCACATGAGCGACAAAGTACACCTGCAATTTTTGAAACTCGTCAAAATCCATGGTGCCAGCGGTGGCCGCTGTCATGGCGAAAATGCCAATGGGCATGAGCATCACAATGCTTTGTGTGACCTTATTAAAAGACTCACCTAATAATTGCAAAGGACGCATCAAAGACTCTTTGTCTTTAATCGAAATAAGCGCGATGCCTGTGGCGACACAAAATAATACAATGGCTGGGATGTAACTATTCGATAATGAAAAAAATGGGTTAGATGGGATATATAAGTCTAATAAATTGACTGAATTAGGGTCTTGGAGCGCAGTTAAGCTAAAGAACTCTCCCGCTTGCCACTCAGGAAATGTGTATTTGATCAAATACATACTGAGTAAACCCAATAGCCAAATGACTAGCATCAATTTACCCACTTTAACGCCCAGAGATTTTGCTTGCTCTAAGGTTAAACTGCCTAAACTCGAAATAAGCGACACGATAATATAAGGGATGATGGTCATTTGTAGAAGCTTGATAAAAGCATCACCAATTACAGACATCCACGCGAGCATTTCGCCAAAAAATAGCCCTGCAATGATGCCGCCAGCAAAGGAGAGTAACACCCAACTCGACATGCTGAGTTTGTTCTTTTTAGGTTCTTTATTGGCGGGCGAAACCGCCTGTGCTTGCTCTGGGCTTTGTGCAGTATTATTAGTGGGATCTGCTTTATCATTGTCTGGTGTGGCCGTTGCCATATGAATCCTTTTATATGCTCTATTTCGCGAATGGTGATATTGCTATTGCTTGCGACTAATACACTAACTGAATGAGTTAGCTGCAACTAACAAGCTGTTGCGCTTGGCCATGAATCGCGAGTGTTTGGTGGTAGCAATCGACATACTGATTAACTTTAATTTCAGTATTAAAGTGCTGAATCGCTCTTGCACGCCCAGCTTTTCCAAGTTGCTGTTGGTACTGGTTATCAGCAAAAATCTTGCTAATGGTGCTAGCCATACTTTGCGCATCTTCAGGTGGATGCATAAAGCCAGTTACACCTTCTTCGACGACCTCAGGAATGCCATCAACATTGCTACTAACCGTTGGCACCCCACAGGACATTGCCTCTAGAATAACCATACAGAAAGACTCGCGGTAACTTGGCTGAATTAAACAGTCTGCATTAGCAATATAGCGTTCTACCTTGTTCACTGAACCAGTAAAACGGACTCTATCTAAGATGTTGAGTTGACTACATTGCTGTTTAATTTTTTCGATATCCGGACCGCTACCAACCAGCACTAGCCTGACTTTTTCATCGCAGTGTAATTGACTAAAAGCATTAACGACGGTTTGGGTGTTTTTTAGCGGCCTGAAATTTGAAACGTGCATTAAGATTTTTTCGTCATCATTTGCCAATGTTCGTCTTAGGTTTTGGTCAACTAACTCTGGGGTAAAATCGTTGGCATCAATAAAATTATGCACCACATTAATGGGTTGGTTTATTTCAAACTCTTGCTGAATATATTGGCGCTGGAAATTGGATACTGTCGTTAATAAGGTACTTTGATTCATGCTGAAGGTATTTAAACGCTTTATCGCATTATCTTGACCGACAATCGTGACATCAGTTCCGTGAATAGTGGTAACAATCGGGAATGAATATTGGCAGATATTACTGGCTAGAAATGCACATAAAGAGTGAGGAATAGAATAATGAGCGTGGATCAAATGTAATTGATATTGTTCGACGACTTCGACAATTTTGGCGGTTAACGAATAGGTATGTAGTGGACCTTCAAATAAAGGATAATTTACTTCGTCTACTTCATGAAAGTAAACATTACTATAATTTTGGATAAGCTTAAATGGTCGTTTATGGGCAATAAAATGCACTTCATGACCTAATTTTGCTAAGCCAATACCCAACTGAGTGGCCACTAACCCAGAACCACCAATGCTTGGGTGGCAGACAATACCTATGCGTAACTTATTCATCATTTTTCACTCGTATCCTTACTAGCGTGCTCAGCGCAATGAAATGGCAATTATGAATAATAATCGTAATGTTATTTTTAGGTTAACTTTTTGAATATTGCAATATTTTTCTATCTAACTGTATGGGGCATCTGTTCAGCGAGATAATGACAATGCACTATTCACTATTCACTATTCACTATTCACTATTCACTATTCACTATTCACTATTCACTATTCACTATTCACTATTCACTATTCACTATGGCATAAATAAAAAACCTTCGCTTTATACTGTAATTCGACAATATGACAATATGACAATATGACAATTTAAGGTAAGGGAAAATAAGCACTTTTAAGAGACTAAAAAGCCTAATGTATATTGATACATTAGGCTTTAAGGCAAACTAATTGGGTTCAAATGTTGATTGAGAAGTTAATCAACCCAATGTAAAACGTCTCGGATAATTGACCAGCGAGGCTGAGGTGTAGTGGCACCTTTACCTAACATCCAATAGTCATAAAACTCTTGTTGATGACCATCGACCTTACGCAGTTTTTGCCAATTATTAATATAGTTCAGTAATGACTGGTTCGATTGAGCCACCGCATAAGCCACAGGATAACGATTTTTACCTTCTAAAATCGCAATGCCGTAACCTGGGAAAAATAGCGTCCAGGCTGACCCTGCCTCTGCGCTGATAACCACAGCATCGTACTTGTCTTTTTTCTGCCTGAAGAAATCTTTGTAACCTTCAATTTTGACAAATTTAAGATGGGGCAACTGCTTCTTGGCTTCTTTGATTTTGTCATCATGTTCAACATAAGCCACGGTGACATCTTCCATGGCCAGAATCGACTCATTGGTTTTAAAGCTATTGACGCGGTGGTCTTTAGTGGCAATGGCGATATTGAGTTCTAATACTGGATCGCTGTAACTTAAGCGATCCATTTGTTTGATATCCATGGCAAGCCCTGACATAGCCACATCAAAAAAGCCTGCTTGCAATGACACAGCAAGCTTATCTTTATGAAAAGGAATGAATTCGATATCAACATGTAAATCTTCGGCTAGTTTAGTGGCCATCGCAGAATCAAAGCCCACCAATTGACCTGAGTTATTGTAATAACTAAAGGGCACATTACTTGGAATATAACCGACTCTTAACACGCCACGCTTTCTGATCGTTTGTACATCGACTATTGGCTGAGAGGGTGTTTTACCTACTTCAGGAAACTGTCGGGTTACTTTAGTAGGCACTTTGTCAGCTACTTTCATGTTGGCAATCACGCCACTAGTGATTTCAGGGCTAGTAATAAATACCCCCATCCCAATTCGACACACTAATATGGTGACTATGGTACTGGCCACTAAGCCACCAGACATTTTAATTAATTGCGGCGCACGAATTTTAAGACAACCTTGGAATAAACAAACTGTCAGTAAGGTTAATGCGAATAAATTCATTACCGCAGCAATAGAGTTAAATTTACCCGTTATAAAGCCTGACATAACAAATAATTGGAATAAATCAGAAGGTAAATGCACTAAGTCGAGCATAAAGGGGATTGCAACATAAACGCTGCCAAATAGTGATAACAGGCCACTAATCGATAAGGAAGGAATAGCACTGATATCAACAGGGGTACCATTAAACCAGCCAGCAAAATAAACAAACAAAATAACCGTGAGTTTACCGATATTTGGGAAGGTAAAGGCAATAGGTACAAGAATTTCAATTAGGGTTAAGCCGTCTTCACTAAGGTTATTATGCTCACGCATGATCTGCTTACATTCTTCAATAATCACGGGAATGACAATAAAGATATTACCAGTAGCAAACGCAGTTACTAGGCTTGCCTTAGTAATGCTGACGGTTTGCATATATGTAATTGGTGTTAGCGAGCAAACAATCCAAGGTAAAATCACAAAGGTGAGCAATAAGCACAAAACAAAGTAGCTGATTAAATACACCTGCATACTGGCAAATTCATCGACCCCCATCGTTCCTGCCGCCGCTGCGGACATAGCGAAAATACCAACCGGTAATACTTTAACTAAGCCTTGAGTAATGCGTGAAAACGTTTCGGTAATGGTGTGCATGAAAGAAAGCACTTGGTTTTTATTATCACCTTCCATGCCGATGAGTGCCAACCCCATCGCAATACTAAATACCACCATAGCAGGTACATAACCTGCAGCCATGGATTCAAATGGGTTTGATGGTATGTAAAGCTTGAAGTAATTAATCGGTTCTACAGGTTCAATAATGCTGGTACTGAAAAAGGAGGCGGATTCTACAAATGGGAATGACAATGGCATTAATGCAGTAAGCACCAATCCGACCAACCACAACAGCAACATGATAAGTCCCGCGCGACTAAAAATTAAGATAGCAGTACTTTTTTGCAGTTTCCCAATACCGCCAATCAGCGATACAACAATGTAGGGTAAAACCGTCATCTGCATTAATAAGATGACACCATTACCTATGGTACTTAGCCAGCCAACGGATTCGCCAAAGAAAATACCAACAGCAAAACCGACAAACATGGCAATTAGCATTTGTGTTGAACTGGTCATTGAAAGTAATTTTTTAACCACGTGTCGTATCCATTTATTATGTTATGCCTGCGGCGTTTGAGTCTTAAGGCTCATTAAGCGCTTTATTTATTGCATAGTAGGTTACTGAAAGTTTATCAATTGTCAGGTTTTAAGTGGTGAAGCTGTTAATTTAAATCAATATTAACAGTCTTATTAATCAATAGTCAGACTTTAACGAATAAATTTTAGCGATAAAATAGGTTAGTAAATGCTAATAAATTGGCGAGGAATTGGGGGATGTTGGTGATAGCTATTGGCTCTAACTTTAGTTATGGCCATAAAAATAGCCAGAACAAATGAACTGGCTATTAGATGTAAATGGATTTGCTAAGGGGGTTTATAGTGGCTTTAGTTTGCCTTTTGCATCAGCAATACATTGATAGTTTTTAGATTGCATAAACTCAGCAAGCTCAGACTCAATACGCTCGAAACAAGCTTCGCCTTCTTTTTCAAAACAAGTAGCAATTTGTACCGCGTCCGCGCCTGCTAATAAATATTCAAACGCATCGATACCGGTTTTAATGCCGCCAACACCGATGATTTGAACATCATCATCTAACAGTTCACGAAATGCGCGCACATTGGCAAGGCCAATAGGCTTAATGTAATCTCCACATAAACCACCAAAGCCGCCTTTAGGTTTAATGATAGGTTGCTCTGTGTGTGGATCAATCACTAAGGTGTTGCCGATAGAGTTAATGCAGGTAATGAACTTTACTGGGTATTTCTTGATGATATTGGCCACTGCAATAAAGTGTGACATATCAAAATACGGCGCTAATTTAATCCCAATAGGTTTATTGCCTAAGGCGGTAATCGCGGCAAGTGCTTGGTCTGTCTGTTCAAAGTCATAAGCGACTTGAGCTTTACCAGGGATATTAGGGCAAGAAAAGTTTACTTCAATTAAATCGACGTCACTGTTTTGAAACGCGGTGACCATTTCAATATTATCTTCAACGCTAAAGCCCGAAACACTGACAATGACAGGTTTCCCCAAGGCTTTTAATTGCGGCACCATTTCTAAATACGCTTTGTATCCAAGGTTGGGGAGCCCCATAGACTGGATAGATCCTAATGGCAGGTTTTGATATCTAGGTTCAGGGTTTCCTTCGCGCGATTCAATTGTACAAGACTTGGTTACCACGGCTGCCGAGTTGGATAGTGCAATGGTGTGCAACTCATCCCAAGTGGTACATTTAGGGCCAGAGGCATTCATCAAATAACTGTCTAGCTGTGTTCCAGCAATTTGAGTGGATAAATCGATGTTCATGAAGCGTCCTCTTGACTGAATTAGTATGGATAAAACAATACGACCGCTTTGAGGTGATTAAGGTTTTTGAAAGGTTTTAAATTATTCACCGCCAAATTGCGCCATAGTTTATTCAGCAAGACAATATAGACATTGATTAGAAACAAGAAAAAAGCAAAAGAGACAATAAATTTGTAATAGTGTTAACTAGAGCAAACAAACAAGAAACTCAAAGTGACCTGCAGCGGCTAGGTCACCAGTTCATAAGGGTTTATTTTAAGCGATAAATAACTTCTACACGTTCTTCAACGCTCACCTCACCATATTGATAACTTTCTGCCATATCGCTTTGCATTGCGCTCATTCTCATCATTACGGGTTGCACTGGGTGCTGTGTTAAGTAACGTATTTCCCATACGCCATCGAGTTCACGGTCAAAACCTTGCGCTAGAGAGTGCGCTTTGTGCTTTGCATCTTTAATGGCTGCTTGTCTTGCTTGCTCAATAGCTTGGGTTTCATCGGATGATTTTAAAGCAATATTTTGCACTCGGTTAATGCCTTCTTCTAGAGCTGAATCCAGAATGTCGTTTAACTTAGCTAACTCTTTAACGCTAACCGTCAACTGTCTGCTAGCACTATATCCGGTTAATTCTTTAGGTTGGTTTGATGGGTAATGATATTGCGGTTGAATGTGCAAGTTTGCACTTTGAATGTCCTGTTTACTGACACCAGCCTGTTTAAGGCGTTTGATAAACTTAACGACCGCTGCATCAACCGCTGTTTTAGCTTCTTTGGCGTTATCTTTGGTTAAGCTTACTTGTACTGAAATCTCTGCCATATCAGGGGCTACTTTAACTTGGCTGGTGCCAACGGTTTCTAAGTGAGGGAAATCATAGTTAGCGGCTATTGCGGTATTGGTTGTTAAACCGAAAACGAGCCCAGATGCGATTAATGTACTTAACAAGGTTTTTCTTAGTGTGTTCACATTGATTAATTGAGTCATAATTGCTCCAGCAATAATAGAAAGTAAATTCGTTGTTATTGCTATAAACGCAGACAATATAGAAAAGGGTTATTTTTTTAAAAATATTGTTAGAACGTTGAATGGATTGTGCTGGCTAACAGGTTGCTAGCTTTATGAAAGGTTCACTGAATTGACTGAAACAACAGAGGTTGAACACAAGGACAGATAAAGGTTTATCTGCCCTTAGCATTTCAATTAGATGTAACGACTTGAATAAGTCGAGCTTAGTTGTATCAATGTACTCGTTGTCCATTAACCCAGGTTTCGCTGACTTTAGTTTTCCAAATATCTTCAACAGGGGCTGAGAAAATATCGGTTTCGATTAAGATAAAGTCTGCTTTCAATCCTGGTTTTAGCTGACCAATCTCTTTTTCTTGATGACCAGCAAAAGCGGCATTAGTGGTAAAGCTGGCGAGCGCTTCAGTGAGTGTCATGCTTTCTCTACGGTACCAACCATCAACCGGCTGATTGTCATGGTCTTGTCTGGTCACAGAGGCATGAAGGCCATAAAAAGGGTTAGGGGACTCAATGGGAAAGTCAGAACCAGCTGCAATAACAGCGCCCGCATTGATTAATTTACGCCAAGCGTAAGCGCCCTTTATTCGCGAGTTGCCCACTCTATCTTCTGCCATATTCTTATCGCTGGTGGCATGTGTTGCCTGCATAGAAGCAATCACATTGAGCTCAGCAAATCGAGAAATATCACTGAGCTGCAATACTTGTGCATGTTCAATACGGTGTCGTAAATGGCGACTGTTACTGTTTGCAATTAATGATTGGTAATGATCTAAAACAATTTGATTGGCATTATCACCAATTGCGTGGGTATTAACCTGAAACCCTGCTTTCATGGCTTTTTCAATCTTATCACCTAAGGCTTGGGGCGAATATAGCAATAACCCCTTGTGGCCTTTTAAGTCACTATAATCTTCAATTAACGCAGCGCCGCGACTGCCTAATGCGCCGTCAGCAGAAATTTTAACACTGCTAACACGGAATTTATCGGTATCGATACGGTATGGTCCAGCAGCCATTAATTGATCAAACTCAGGATCTTCAGCGTCAATCATGCCGTAAACGCGAATAGGCATTTTACTGCGTAAGTCCAAGGCTTGATAAGCCGCAATGGTATCAGACTGAATCCCAGCGTCATGCACACTGGTTAACCCTAATTCTGCTAATGAGGTTAAAGCTGTTTCTAGCACTGCTTGTTGCTCTTCAATCGACAGTTTAGGGATATTGTTGGTAATTAAGCTCATGGCATTATCAATAAATACGCCAGTAGGCTGACCATTTTTATGGCGAAGGATCTCGCCGCCTGCAGGACTGATTGAGTTGATATCGACTCCAGCAACTGCCATTGCTGCTGAATTTGCCCAGCCAGCGTGCCCATCAATTCGTACTAACCATACAGGCGTGTCAGGAAATATCTTATCGAGAGAGGCGGCAGTAGGAAATTGCTTGCTTGGCCATAATACTTGGTTCCAACCTCTGCCTTGTACCCAGTTTAGTGATGATTGTTGCTGCCTAAATTTATCGACAATATTAACAGCGTCGTATTCTGATTTACTGTCGCGTAATTGAGCACGCATCAAGCTCAAACCGTAACTCAATACATGCCCGTGAGCATCAATTAAGCCCGGAAGTAAGGTTCGACCTTTACCATCAATATGATTGATATTAGCTTCGGTTTTATAGGGTAAGTTGTCTTGTTCGGTATATATTTTTTCGATGGTGTCACCATCAAATTGCAAGGCTCTAAATTCGATGAGGTTGCCATCTTGAACAGTATATCCATGAATGTTACTGATCAATTGACTCTGGCTAAGCGCGGGGAAACTGACTAAACAGATACAAGTGATAAGCAGCTTTTTGTAGGTATTTATCATGTGTTAATTCGTTCCATGTTCTTATTGTTTTGTCTTTTAGCTATTGAACAATATTTAATTTTTGTTGTTGATTTTATGTTAACTGGTTTTTTGTAGAAAAACGAGAGTGAAATAAACATGTTAATGCGTAATCGACAGATTCATTAAGCAGGTGAATGGCAAGCAACTAACGTGATAACTGCTACACTAGAAATGTCTTAAACGACTTGCTACTAATGTTACTGGTGTAATATTCAAGCGAGTGACTATTTAAGTACAATAACGGTATTTTGATTTAAATCATGATGTTTAGGCAAAAAGTGTAAACAAAAAAGATTTAGACAAAAAGTTGAGAAGCAGTATTAAGCAAAGGCAAGTGGAGAGGTTATGGGGTTAAGCGCGTCAATATTAGTACTTTTAGGGTTAATTGGACTGAGTTTATCCTTAAAGCCTGCATATCAAATTTGTGCTTATTCTCAATTTAGCAGCAAAGGTTGGCTAACCCTGTTGATGCTAATCGCATTGTTTATTGTGAGTTATTTTAGCTATTTATCATTATTATTGAAGGCTCAGGAAACCGTTAATTTTATTCAATTGGTTGTCGCAGGGATCTTTTTTGCCGGAGGTTGGTTTGTTTATTTGGTGACACGTTTGAGCAAGCAAACAATCGAGAATATGGATAATTTACTGCAAGAAAAAAACCATCAAGCTAATCATGATTTGCTTACAGGGCTACCTAACCGTCAACAGTATTATCGTAGTATTGATCAATTCATTGCAAAAGAACCTGAGACGTTTTATTGCATGATGTTAGACATTAATAATTTCAAAATGATTAATGATACTTTTGGTCATTCAGAAGGTGACAGAGTTTTACAGATTGTGGCTGAACGTATAGACAGCGTGTTACCAGCAGATGCACTTGCTGCAAGAATTGGCGGTGATGAGATTGCCATTATTATTCCTGATGCTCAGGATCGCAATATCTCAATAATAGCCAAACAAATCGAACAAGCTCTACTCGTTGATATTCCATGCTCTGGGCACATGATTGTTATTGGTGCTAGCATTGGGATTGCCCAATTTCCCAAGGATGGGCAGGATAGAAAGTCGCTGATGAAAAATGCCGATATTGCGATGTATTCTGCTAAGCGTAATGAAGTTTCACATCAGTATTTTCAGCCACATTTAACCTCATCACAATTTCCCAAGTATGCTTTAGATATTGATAAGTCTAGTTTTTAGTAGGACCTGAATATGATAAAATTCAAGTTCTCTAGAGGACTATTTAAGTGACTAGACTAGCGGCTATACAAGTGCAAAGTCAGTTGTTATATACTGTACAAATATAAGTGTTACAGAGACCACTATGACAACAGAGCAACGACTCCTGAATGCAGCAAAAGAATTAATCAAACAGCATGGTGTGATTAACTTTTCAATGTCGGATGTCCCTAGGGCTTGTGGGTTATCTAGAGCCTGTTGTTACCAAAATTTCCGTGATAAAAATGAAATTTTAGCCGCGCTTTGTATCGAAGAAGTTCAAATGAATATCACAGCCATTAATGAGCAACGTTTTGAAGACTTTGCAATGATTTTCAGTATGGTATTAAGACCGCTGATTTTTAATCATTTAAAAGACAAAGACCGATTAGCACTTGAGCATATTTTTGCTGAGTTAACATCATTGATAACACTATTACCTGAAAAAGAAGAATTCAAATTCTTAAAGCGCGGCTTCGAGTTTCTCGAGCTAGAACGAAAGCGCAACCATCCTTAAACCTTTTCATCGTTTTGATAACCTCAGTCAATGTGGCATAAGGCTAAAGCCAAAGCCAAAGCCAAAGCCAAAGCCAAAGCAAAAGTCTAATCAGGCTTTTGCAATGCAATTTTGTATGTATTTTCTCAAACCAAAATCATCTTGTGATATTTTTTAAGTTTAGATATTAATCTGAAATAGTTTCCTTACTTTAGCTTCCTTTCATTAGTTCCTTTTCTGAGTTGATTGCCTTTAGCTAAATTAGCTGTTAAATGTACTCCTTTTATTATGCCGGTTAACTAAAGTCCCAATTTTAATCGCTTCAATAAATCTGAATGATTAAAAAATGTTCTTTTAAGCATATGAATGAGTGACAAAGGTATTGGTGTTAATTTAAAGTAACGGCCTTAGGTGAATAAGGTTAAGCCGTTAATGTATATAAACGGCAAAAACTCTACTGATAGCTGCGGCTTTATAGCTGGTTATCAATAGCAAGGAAGCAACAATTGCATGAGTAAGCAAGAAAATCCACAAGCTGAACAACTTGATGAGGCATCAATTGCTCAAGAGCAGGTCCTTAATCAACAAGCCGCGCTAAAAGCTTCTAATGACGATCACCATCAACACCTATTAGGTCATTGTCATCATCATAACCAAATGCAGCAGCACTTGGATGAAACGCTAAATTCATGCAGTAGTGACGGACAAGCATCAGAACTAGAACAGACAGAAACGCAAGCACAAGAACAATTAGCTTCTCTAGCATCACTAACGCCAGAAGCCATTAAGCCTAGAACAGTGAAACTGCCTCTAGTTAATGTGTATGCTAAAGGTGGCTACTGTGTGCAAATGCACCTTGGAAGTGAAGGTAGTCCTGCAAATCTAATCGTTGATACTGGTAGTAGTACCTTAGTCGTTAAAAAGCAGGTCTACAGACCGCACGATGATCAGCTACTGCAATCTGGCCCATTTGCTCAGCAGGTGATTTATGGTGCAGGCGGTTGGGATGGGCCATTAGTGCATACCAAGGTGAGTGTCAGCCAAGATGGGCTTAAAGATGATTTGTTAGCGCAAGATTCACTAGATAAAAATACGACAACCCATGTGCCGCATCTTAACCTCGCTCATGAACCGCTTGATTTAGAAGGCTGCCCTGTAGCAATTGTACCCTCATTAGAACATCAAAAAACCTTTGCCGATGCAGATGGAATACTGGGTCTTGCTTATTATGGCTTGAACAAGAGCTACGATTTAACTGCCTATATTGAACAACATGAAATTAAGCCTGCATCGACATTCCCATGGCCATTTTCTGATCCTAACTCAGTGTGCCCAGCACATAGTGATCATGACGCGAAGAGTTGTGATGGTTCTGACGAGCAAGAACGCTTTAGCGGCGAAGATTTAAAACGCTTTCGAAAGTTTCTTAAAAAGCAGCCGCAACAGACCGTTGTGCCGTATTTTACCCGCCTTAACAATAGCGGTTTAACCAACAATCGTTTTGCTTTTCATTCAAAGCGCTCAAGTATTCATATTGCTAAAGATGACTATACCCAAGAGCAAATCGCAGCCGATCCACTTAACAAAGGTTGGTTGATTTTAGGTGGTGGCAAAGAGCATACCGAGTTGTATCAGGGAAAGTTTAAAACCATTGATGTTATTCATAATCGCTATTACAACGTCAAATTGTACTCCATGAGTGTCGGCGACCAAGCGCCTGTCGCAGCCCCAGCTTTGCAAGAAAAATACATTCCTTCCCATAAAAGTAACGCCATTATTGATACTGGGGTGTCAGGAATTTTGCTAACCAACTTATTGTATGAAGCTATGTTGCAAGGCTTTAGCAATGTATCAGAAGCGTTTGTGGAGTTAGTCACCCCGTTTAAAGATATCCGCTTGCAAGAAGAGGGGATTGATATGACTGAACTATTTAAAGGCGGTGATATGACGGGTCATCACTCCAATGATTTGAGTCATTGGCCAACACTGCACTTCACCTTTGATGGTGAAATCACCAACGAATGTCCTGATAAAGAAAATGAAGTCATCGATAAAGCAATAACTATCAGTTGTAAGCCAGAACATTATTGGCAGCTTAATTACCCAAAACCAGGCAAAGCTTGTTTTAAAGTACTTGGACAGATTGATGGTTGGCCAAACCAGTGTTTATTGGGTTTACCATTACTCAATGATTATTACGTTGTATTTGATCGTTCAGCCCATGAAACAGGTGTGATTAGGTTTGCAGAGCAAAGTGACTCTTAATTATGGCTGATAACATTCATAACTTTGAGACAGAAAGGTTAAGCATCAGACTTCTTGAGGAAAAGGATATAGATTTATATGTGAGTTTATATACAGACCCTAAAATTATGCGCTTTATTGCTGAACCGTTAACGAAAAGCAAAGCGAAGTCATCATTCTTTACTGCGATAAAGCTAAATAATGAAGCACCATTCAAACAAGTTATATGGGCAATTGTAGATAAAAGTTCAAATGAAGCATGTGGGATTCAAAATTTATCAATGCACTATGAAGACAAAAGAAGTGCCGAAGCTGGTTTAATATTGGCTAGGAATGCTCAAGGGCGATTTTATCCTGAAGAGGCATTAATAGGGATGATTGAATATGGTTTTACAAAACTTGGATTAAAAACCATTTTTGCATATGCCTCGGTTAAAAATAGAGCGAGTAAACGCGTTGTAGTTAAAGCAGGTTTTACAGAATTCTATACAGCTGCTGATAAATTAAGTTTTAAAGTAGAATCAGCAAGATAGATAAAGGATTAATTTCCCGCTGAAACTTTATTGATACAATTCCAATACAAATTAATAACTGTTATCTTATTTGCAACAAATTTGTTGAAAATCACATTATAAAAAGAGTTATAAAATGTCGGGTAGTTTGGCCTGTGTCGGTATTGGTATGACGTTAGGGGCGCACATTAGCCCTTTGAGTAAGAGCTATATAGAGCAAGCTGATGTTGTGTTTTCAGCTGTATCTCATGGCATCACTGAACTTTGGATACAAGAAATGCATCCGGATGTTCGCAGTTTACAGCAGTATTATCAAGAAGGTAAAAACCGCCAAATTACTTATCGTGAGATGGTAGATGCGATGATGACTGAAGTTAGAGCTGGCAAAAAAGTGGTTGGTGCTTTTTATGGCCACCCGGGGGTATTTGCTCAAGCGCCGCATAAGTCTATTGCAATGGCGAAAGCGGAAGGCTATCAAGCACGTATGATACCTGGTATTTCAGCTGAAGATTGTTTAATTGCCGATTTAGGTATCGACCCTGGACGTTTTGGCTGCCAGCAATTTGAGACAAGTCAGTTCATGTTTTATAAACGTCAATATGACCCATCTTGCTATCTGATTTTATGGCAAATTGGTTTAGCTGGAGATAAGTCATTAACTAAATTTTCAACAGGTGCCGCCCACAGGCAAGTACTAATTGAGTTACTTGGTGAAGTTTACCCACTGGATCACCAAGTTATTTTATATGAAGCGGCGGTGCTTCCAATTGATAAGATTCGCATTGAAACTCTATCGCTTTCAGAGTTGGTCACAGCTGAGATTCATATGCACACCACCTTAGTTATTCCACCGAGTCAAAAAATGCAGCCAAATAAAAAGCTTGTAGCACGTTTGGCTGAAATTGAACAAGAATTAGCGCAGTAGGATATCGCGTAATTAAATAGTGTATTAGCATAAGTTAAATTGCTACATTATAACTAAAAAACGTCGTTAAATCGGCACTTTAGCAATCTTAAGGAGACAAGATGTCAAGTATTATCAAGTTACTAGAACGCATGGGACAAGAGTCTGGTTTAACAGAATCTGCAATTGAGTTTGAAACGGCCATTACAGAATCGAACCTAAATGAACAATTAAAGCAAACTATGTTGAACCGAGACATTGTGGCTTTAGAAAAAGCGTTAGATATTTGCCCTGATGTGGTTTGTATCTTATTTCCAGCAGATGAAGAAGAAAAAGAGCAAGAAGGTGATACAAAACCATCTGAAGATAAAACAGAAATCGCAGCAACAATATAGTTAATGTTTAAAGTTTTTGGTTTTCTTATTTTATTTACTTTCATCACTCCTGTGTGGAGTGATGAAAGTCCTGATGTAGATTTTTTATTGGAGCAAGCTGATAAAGTAAGAACAAGCGACGCAATTCAATTTAATCAAATTATGAAAAACTTAAAGTCTGTTGAATTGAATTTCTCAAATTCTCAAAATGATCGCTTTAAATATTTAACTGCATATCAAATGGCATTTAATGGAAATTTTGTGGATGCTCAGGTTCTTTGGGAAGAGTTGAGTAAGTCAAGCGTTTCAATCGAAGTTCAATTTAGAGCAAATATATCTTTAATAAATACAATGGCTTTTTCTAAACAGTGGAATGAAGGCTTAGTATATTTAGAAAGAAACTTAGAGCTTCTTCATCTAATTAAAAATCCCGAAATAAGTCAATTAGGAATTTCAGTAACAGCATTTTTTTATAACAAATTAGGTCAATATGAGTTGGGGCTTAATTATGCGGATAAGCTTGATGACGATTTTTTGTTCGGAAGAAATTTTTGTATTGTAAAACATCAAATTGTAGAAGCAAAATATTATCTGGGGCAACTAACAACGGGCTCTGAAGAATTTAAGGTCGCGATAAAAGCGTGTAAAGAGAATAATGAGCCTGTAATTTTAAATTCGATATATACTTTTAAGGCAAACCTTTTTTTAAATGATGGATTATACCTTGAAGCAATCACATTGCTTGAAAATAATATTAGTGTATTAAAATCTATAAACTATGTCCCGATCCTTTCACATTTCCATGCTTTATTATCAAAAGCATATTTAGCGAGTAATGAGTTTGAAAAAGCAAAATTAAATGGAGAAAAAGTCCTCTTACTGACAAGTAATATGACAAACCCGGAACCAGAAATGATAGCTTACGAAGCTCTTTATCAAGTTGCTGTTTCCTCCAGGGAGTTTGAAGTTGCTTTAAATTATTACATAAAATTTGCCGAAGCTGATAAGGCATTTTTCGATGAATTAAAAACCAAATATCTAGCCTTTCAATTGGCGCAACATAAAGCTGTTGAGCAAAAAGTCCAAATCGAATTACTCAATAAACAAAACAAACTATTGCAAGCTAGCCAGCGGTTAGCCGAAAGTGAAACTGAAAATAACCGTTTATTTATGGCTTTGCTGATCATGGTGATCAGTTTATTGGCTATTGCGGCTATTCGCTCGAACAGAAACCAAAAACGTTTGAAACACCTTGCTCAAATAGATTCGTTAACCCAAATTTATAACCGTGGCCATTTTAATACGGCAGCGCAAGATGCGATGTCAGCTTGCCAAGTTAATCAAGACAATATCAGCTGTATTCTGTTTGATTTAGATAAGTTTAAAACTATCAATGACAACTATGGCCATGCATGTGGTGATTGGGTGCTTAAAAATGTTGCCCGTACTTGTAAGAATATAGGCCGTACAAACGATATTTTTGCTCGCTTAGGCGGGGAGGAATTTTGTATTATCTTGTCTCGTTGCGATTCCGTTACGGCATTAAAGATTGCTGAAGATTACCGTAAGGCGATTGCCAATATTGATAGCAGCCCAAGCGGTTACACGTTCCCTATTACTGCAAGTTTTGGGGTAACGGACAGTGTGCAATCTGGTTACAGTGTTGAAGCACTAACAGGTCATGCAGACAATGCCATGTATCTAGCTAAAAGCACTGGCCGTAATAAAGTATGTAACTATGCCGATGTTGAAGCCTCTAAAGAATCTTGCTCGGTGATTATTTAGTTTTACACTGACTTAACGCCATAAGGCTAATGTCACAAGAGATAAGCCGTTTACAGATAAAGCGATTGCGCCCAAAGCGTTAATCGCTTTATTTTTGGGTAACAAACCGAGTAGTGAACTGTTATTCTATTCATCAAGAAATTATGCGTTCACTTACTCATTTTGGAGACCAGTTTGGATAAATCAGCTTATTTAGATGCAATGGGTGTATCTCGTTGGCGCAGTGCTGATGCCAAAGGTAAGCCTTATCTTATTATTCAAGATTCCGACACTGATATTTCTCAGAATGCCATTGTCCTAGAGATTTTGGGGTTACTGAGTGTAGACCTGAACGATTGTGAATTTGATACTGAGATGGTCAAAGGAATGCAAGTGGTGTGGGATATGCGCAAATTAAAGGTGCGCCCTAGAGTGGCTTGGCTGGTATCTGCACCATTAGCAGCTCTTGAAACAGGTCATCAAGTTAAGCGCGAATTATGGCAACAGATATACCAATACCTTGCTAAAACCGCAGCCTAATTAAATCCTTATTTTGATAATAAAGCGTTTTGATAAAGAAGCGTTTTGATAAAGAACCGCTTTGGTAAATAGCTGTTCGGATAAAGAGGTTTCCAATCTTTATAGCCAGCTTACAGCCATCTTAATCGTGATTTCAACAGTGGTAACAGTTAACTATTTTTTTAAGAACCCTATTTTAAGAAACCTGTTTTAAAAACTATGTCAGAAACAAGCTCACCCTCGAATTCTATAGTGATTAAGCCTCTTAGCCCTGAAAACGCTGCTGAGATGTCTAGTGTTGAAAACCAGGCTCACAGTCACCCTATGAGCTTATCCAATCTAGAAGACTGTTTTGGTCGCCTGTACCGTGTTTTTGGCGCCTATGAAGGTTCGCAACTTATTGGCTTTGCGATAGTGCAGCAAATAGTTGATGAGCTGACTTTGTTAGATATTTGCATCAATCCGCAGTCTCAAGGTAAAGGCTTAGGTTTACACTTGCTGAATCATACTATTAGCGACGCAAAACAGCATGAGGCTGTGATTGTCATGCTTGAGGTGCGTCAGTCTAACCAAGCGGCAATAGGCTTATATCAAAAACTGGGCTTTGTAGAGTCAGGTCGTAGAACAGGCTATTACCCTGCTGAGTCGGGTCGTGAAGATGCGATTCTAATGGATTACAGGCTTTAGATTTTCTTTAGCTTTCTATGACTCTCTATGACTGTCTTTGACTCTCTTTGACTCTCTATGACTTTGTTTTAACTTATTGGCTATGACTTAGCTTGTTAACTATTTCTTGAACAGTGATTTAATGCATTTACCGATGTAAAAGCCGATTTAATAAAAGGATAAAAATGAGAGACTCATTAAGAGCGAAGGTTATTCAGGTTTGCGATAAGAAAATAGCCGCAAAAGGCGATAATGTTGGTTTATCTTTTTATGCTTTTTTTGCCAACAAAAATGACAATCCTGAGCTATTGATGGAAGCCGCTACATGGTGGATTGAAACTCATCGGCTTGACCATTTTGTTAAGGCAAAAGAGATTAAAGCCATGGTTGAAAGCGGTTTGTAACTTGAGTCGTTTTATTTAGGCAAATAAAAACGGCGCATAAAGCGCCGTTTTTTTACGAGGAAGAAAGCTTATTTCACTTCTTTACCTTGCGCTTGTAAATCTGCATGGTAGCTTGAGCGAACTAACGGTCCGCAAGCTGCATGGGTAAAGCCAAGTTCATCAGCCAAGTCTTTTAATGCATCGAACTCAGCTGGCGGCACGTAACGTTCAACCGGTAAATGGAACTTAGACGGCTGTAGGTACTGACCTAGAGTGAGCATTTCAACATCGTGTTTACGTAAGTCACGTAACACATCTGCAATTTCTTCGTTAGTTTCACCTAAACCCATCATTAAGCCAGATTTTGTTGGCACATCAGGGTGACGCTCTTTAAAGCGTTTCAGTAAATCTAATGACCATTGATAGTTCGCCCCAGGACGCGCTTTACGGTAATGCTTAGGCGCAGTTTCAAGGTTATGGTTGAACACATCAGGTGGCTCAGTTGCAATAATATCGAGCGCTGCATCAATACGACCACGGAAATCAGGGACTAAAATCTCGATTTTAATTTCAGGATTAAGTATGCGGATTTCACGAATACAATCTGCAAAATGTTGTGCGCCGCCATCACGTAAATCATCACGATCCACTGAGGTAATAACCACATACTTAAGCTTCATGTCTTTGATGGTTTGAGCTAACTTTTTAGGTTCAGCTGCGTCTGGCTTAAGCGGACGACCATGGGCAACATCACAGAAAGGGCAACGACGAGTACAGATAGCACCTAAGATCATAAAGGTGGCTGTACCGTGGTTAAAGCATTCAGCGAGGTTAGGGCACGATGCTTCTTCACAAACTGAGTGCAAACCATTTTTACGTAATGCTGATTTAATCTCAGTAATACGCTGGTTTGATGCAGGTAGCTTTACGCGTAACCAGTTTGGTTTGCGTAACATGGTTTCCTTTTCAGAAGGAACCACTTTTACTGGAATACGTGCGACTTTTTCGGCATCACGCAGTTTTACACCAGGTTGTAATCTTTCAGGCCTATTCATATTATTCTGCTAATCCTTGATGATGTACAAGTTCTTGGTAGCCCAATACTTTGCTTAATGTTTGAATCAGTTTGTCGCCAGCATCGTTAACGGTTTGAGGGCCGCCTAATGCTTTGCATTGCACCATTTCAAGACCCGCGTAACCGCAAGGGTTAATGCGTTGGAACGGTGCTAAGTCCATATCGACGTTAAGTGCTAGACCATGAAATGAGCAGCCTTTACGAATACGAAGCCCTAGTGAGGCAACTTTACGTTCATCGACATAGACACCGGGAGCGTCAGCTTTTGCATAGGCGTTAACGTCATACATTGCCAGCATATCAACAATACTTTGTTCAATGTTATTAACTAACTGTCTGACGCCGAGTTTACCGCGTTTTATGTCGATAAGTGGATAGACAACTAACTGGCCCGGCCCGTGATAGGTCACTTGGCCACCACGGTCAACTTGGATCACTGGGATATCACCTGGATTAAGGATGTGCTCGCTTTTGCCTGCTTGGCCTTGGGTGAATACGGGCGAGTGTTCAACAATCCATAATTCATCGTTGCTTTCGCTGTCACGATTATCGGTATAAGCCTGCATTGCATGCCATACGGATTCGTAATCTTGGCGACCAAGATGTCTGATGTGTAACGCTTGAGTTTGCAAGGGCAACCTCTCCCCTCAAAAAAGTTGGCTTATTATACGCACCTAGCAGCAAAATGACATCAAAGTGTTAGCTTGATCACATTTTGCTCATAGTTAGAGTACGCGATTCACGCCTTCGATTGCCGCAAGGTCGGTATAAACCTGCTCGATATGCTCTTTGCTGGTCACAGTAATGCGGATTGAAATCGCATAGTAAGTGCCTTTGCTTGATGCTTTCACAGTCGGTGCATAGTCACCTGGAGCAAGCTGTTGCGCTACTGCAACAATGCGATCCGCTAGGGTATCATCGGCAGTACCAATCACTTTGAATGGGCAAGAATTCGGAAATTCCATTAGTTCGCCAAAGTTTGTTTCTAACATGTGTTTGCTCTCTGCAGTTGTAATATGTGCTATCTGTTCTATATGGGGTAATTATACTGTAATACAAGGCTTATAACACAGAGTCTATGCATTTATCCTAAGCATAAAAAAATTAAAGCCACCCGAAGGTAGCTTTAATTATTAGATTCTCTACTGGTACTGATTAACTAAACCAGCCTTCAAACATTTGCTTGAAGTAATCCATCAGTTTGCTAAACCAGCTACCTTCGTTAACTTCATTAAGTGTAACAAGTGGGAACTCAGCAATATCTTTACCATTAAGTTGGAAGAAGATACGGCCTACAGTTTCGCCTTTAGCTAATGGCGCTGTTAGTGGTTTAGTTAGCTCGAAGTTTGCTTCTAGGTTTTTCGCTTGACCACGGTTAATGGTAATAGGCGTATCAGTTACGACACCTAAATCAACGTTTTCACGATCGCCGTACCAGATTTTCTGGGTGACAAAAGTATCACCCGCTTTATACGGCGTGATTGATTCAAAGAAACGGAAACCATAGTTAAGCAGTTTTTTACTTTCAGCTTTACGCGCTGATTCACTGTTTGTGCCCATCACTACGGTGATTAAGCGCATACCATCATTGGTTGCTGAAGAAACTAAGTTATAACCAGCGCCTGAAGTATGACCGGTTTTAATGCCGTCAACGTTAAGGCTGTTATCCCACAATAAACCGTTACGGTTATATTGTTTGATACCGTTAAACGTAAACGATTTTTCTGAATATACACGGTATTCATCAGGAACGTCGCGGATTAAGGCTGCGCCTAACAAAGCCATGTCATAAGCCGTGGTTTTGTGATTGTCTGAATCTAAACCATGAGAGTTTTCAAAGTAACTTTGGGTCATGCCAAGCTGCTTTGACCATGAATTCATTAAATCAACAAAGCCATCTTCTGTACCAGCAATATGCTCAGCCATTGCAACACAAGCATCGTTACCTGATTGAATGATGATGCCACGGTTAAGGTCTTCTACAGTGACTTTCTTGCCAACTTCGATAAACATTTTAGAAGAGTCTGGGAAGTTTTTAGACCAAGCTTTTTTACTGATGGTCACTTCATCTTCTAGTGAAATATTGCCTACCTTAACTTCGTGACCAATAACATAGCTGGTCATCATTTTAGTTAAGCTGGCAGGGTTTAGCGATTCGTAGGCATTGCTTTCAGCGATAACACGGCCTGAGTTGTAGTCCATTAAAACGTAAGCTTTAGCGGCAACTGTTGGTGCATTTGGCATAACCATGGGTGCATTGGCTGCGTGAGAAGATAAAGATACAGCGGAAAGCAGCAGCAAAGATTTAAGCGGAGTGTTAACAATATTCTTCATTGAGTTTGCACATCTCTGGTCAGTCGTGAAAGAAGTAAGGTCGTTTATCAATTATTATCTATATTACAGCTGGTTAAATAAAAAGTAGCTAACTACTTTAGCTGATTTACATAGTGATACGACATAATTAAAAAGATTATACCATTAGTCGACCTCAATTTGGCATTAAGGTTCCTTAACACAGGTTATTAACTGAAGTCGGATGTCATATTTACAATCTTTAAATTTGATTACAAAGTGGAATTAAGCACGACTACTTTTTTGTTGGCGCTCTTAAATAACTTTGTGGGTAGCCATCTTGTTTGATTTGCAGCAATAATTTATTCGCAAGGTAACTTTGACCAATGGGGCCAAGTAACAAGCGATAAAAACCATTAGCAGACTCAACAGTAGCTGGCACTTTATATTTTGCTTCAAGCTCTTTGGCGAGCACATTGATCCTTACTTGATCTTTAGAGGCTACCACTTGGATGATATGCACACTGTCATCTTTGAGTTCATCCAATGCCATCGACTCGGGTGATTCAATGTGGATGGTTTCAATATTCACCTTAGCGGTGCCACTTCCAAGCATGTCGAGTTTATAAGCGGCGGCATAGGATAAATCTATGATGCGACCTTCATGAAACGGGCCGCGATCATTCACACGTACAATCACTTGCTTATTGTTCGCTTCGTTAGTGACTTTAACGTAACTAGGCAAGGGTAAAGTTTTGTGCGCCGCAGACATAGAATACATGTCGTAGGTTTCGCCATTGGAAGTTAAATGACCGTGAAACTTAGAGCCATACCAAGAAGCATAACCACTTTGGCTAAAGTCTTTGGCACTCGGCATCACAGTGTAGGATTTACCACGGACAGTATAGGTGCGTTTATTACCTTGGCGGCTATAAGGTTCGTATTTAGGATGCGCATCTTCAACTTTACTTACATCAGGAGCACTTTGCGGCGCGCGATCGTTTTTCATTTGATAACGGTCATCTTGACTAGTAGAAGATGAACTTGAACAAGCACTCAGTAGCCCCAGTAAGCTTAATGTGCTGATGCTCAAAATCGTTCTTTTTTGCATTGATGAGTTAATCAGATTAATTAGCATGGTAAGCGGCTTCTAACTGTTGGCTAAACTGATAAACCGCCATTGCATATAACGGACTGCGGTTATAACGGGTGATCACGTAAAAATTATTTAAGCCTAACCAGTATTCTGTCGCTTCTGGTTGATCCAATTTCACGAGCAAAGCACGTTGAGATGCATCGATGTCTTTCGCTTTTGCAAGGCTCAAGGTTGGCGTTAAAATGTCGGCAACGGTTTGAGTTGGTTTTCCTTTCACCCACACTTTGGCTTTTGGTGCTGTATCTACAGTGTGGTTAAGCTCTAGCGTAACAGGTGCGCCGCGCTGCCAACCATGTTGGTGGAAGTAGTTAGCGACACTGCCAATGGCATCTTGTTTATTATTCAGTAAATCACGACGACCATCACCACTGAAATCAACTGCGTAATGACGATAGCTTGATGGAATGAATTGGCCGTAACCCATAGCACCAGCGTAAGAACCTTTTAGGTTGTCATTATCTAATTGTTCTTCTTTAACCAATGACATTAAGTTGCCAAATTCACTGCGGAAAAAAGTCGCTCTAGGTGGGTAATAAAACCCTAAGGTGTATAACGCATCTTGGACTTTATAGTTGCCCATATAGCCGCCATAAAAAGTTTCGATACCAATAATAGCCACTATGATTTGCGGGTCTACTTGGAATTTATCTGCAGCATTGTTGATGGTTTCAGCATTGTCATGCCAAAATTCCAAGCCTTTTTCTAAGCGTTTTTCAGTCAGAAAAATGGGATAGTATTGATGCCAAGGCTTAGCTTCCCAAGGTTTAGATATTGCATCTAACACAGCTTGATTATGATTTGCTGTTGCGAGGAAATCTTTGACTTCTTGCTCTGAGAAGCCTTTATTTACTTGGTCACTGATAAAGGCCTGCTTGAGCGCCTTCACTTCTGAACTGTCCGCGGTGTTTATCTCAGTTGCTTGGAGACTTGAGCAACTCAGTAGTAAGGCTAAACCAGCAGCGAATGTCGTTTTTAAATGCATTAACAATCCTTTTGTCATGTTTGTTTTATCAT
Source organism: Shewanella sp. 10N.286.51.B7 (assembly GCF_002873615.1). Classification (NCBI taxonomy): domain Bacteria; kingdom Pseudomonadati; phylum Pseudomonadota; class Gammaproteobacteria; order Alteromonadales; family Shewanellaceae; genus Shewanella; species Shewanella sp. 10N.286.51.B7. Next base: position 57,812 of record NZ_MCUF01000035.1, on the reverse strand, counting down.
GTTGGCATTATTTGTAACCTGCCTAAAGCCGAATATACAGCGTAAAGCTTAACGGTCTATGAAACGTCGATGAGTATGAATACTCATTAATATGCCAAAACCAATCATCAAGGTCATCATTGATGTACCACCATAACTGACTAAAGGTAACGGTACACCAACAACAGGTAAAATGCCCGATACCATGCCTATATTCACAAAAATATAAACGAAGAAGGTTAAGGTAATACTGCCTGCAAGTAACCTTGCAAAACTGGTTTGTGCACGAGATGCAATCACTAACCCACGGCCAATAATATACATGTAAAGTGCAAGTAAGATTAAACTACCAATTAGGCCAAACTCTTCACCAACCACTGCAAAAATAAAGTCGGTGTGCCTTTCAGGTAAAAACTCTAACTGAGATTGCGAACCTTGTAGCCAACCTTTACCCCATAAACCACCAGAGCCAATAGCAATTTTTGATTGGATAATATGGTAACCCGCGCCTAGGGGATCTCGCTCAGGATCAAATAATGTCATGACTCGTGTGCGCTGATAATCATGCATTAAGAAAAACCACAATATCGGCAGTAATGCCAATACTGCAGCGACACAGGAACCGACAATAACCCAACTCATGCCTGATAAAAACAATACAAAAACACCTGATGCCGCAACCAAGATTGAGGTACCTAAATCAGGTTGTTTGGCGATCAATAAGGTTGGGATTAATAAGATAACTAATCCCCCCGCTAAATGACGTTTTTTAGGCGGCAGTGGAAATTTACTGATATACCACGCCATGGTAATAGGGAAGGCAAGCTTAATCAGTTCTGATGGCTGGAACTCCATAAAACCTAAGTTTAGCCAGCGCTGTGCCCCTTTGTTAATGGTGCCAAAAAAGTGTACTCCAAGCAGTAATATGATGCCTGCTATGTAAATAGGCAGTGCCCAACGCCGCAATATTTCAGGATTTATTTGCGCAAAAACAAACATGACAAACAAAGACAAACTGAGTCGTACTAGCTGTCTTTCCATCATGGCTGCGTCTTCACCACTGGCGGAATAGATTACGAATAGCCCGAATACCATTAAGGCTAATAAGCCGAGAAGCAAAGGTAAGTCTATGTGTAACTTTTGCCAAATATTCTTTTTATGGGGGTGGTGTGAGGCATTCATTCTGCCACCTTCCATTCGTCACGTAACATATATTCGTCCAATAAGGCGCGGGCAACAGGGCCTGCGTTAACGCCGCCCCAACCGGCATTTTCTAGCACTACTGCGAGGACTATTTTAGGGTTTTCATAAGGGGCATAAGCAATGATCAATGCGTTGTCTCTAAGATGCTCTGCAATCGTGTCTGAATCATATTTTTCATCTTGCGCAACACTGAATACCTGAGCTGTACCGGTTTTCATTGCGGCAGTGTATGTGGCGTCAGTAAAGCGCGATTTGTGCGCTGTGCGGCGCATCGCCTCGTTAATAATTTCCCAATTATTATCATCATTTAGGCTGATGGGTTCTCGTTCATCAATTGGGGTGTCTATCTTAGAGGTTTCATCTTTGAATGATTTCAGCAAATGCGGTGTGAAGCGTGTACCACGATTAGCCAAAATAGTGGCTGCATTGGTTAGTTGTAGTGGCGTTGTGGTCCAATAACCTTGACCAATACCCACTGAAATGGTGTCACCAATATACCAAGGCTGGTTATAGCGCATGCGTTTCCAATCTTTAGAGGGCATGATGCCATTGGCTTCTTCATAAATGTCGATACCACTTGGCTCACCAAAGCCAAATTTGGACATAAAGGCTGCCATTTTATCGACACCGACTTTGTAGGCAAGGTCATAAAAAAACGTATCGCAAGAGTCCATGATAGAGCTATAAACATCAACCCAGCCATGGCCCCAACGTTTCCAGTCACGATACTTTCGTTCAACGTTAGGAATTTGCCAAAAGCCTGGATCCCAAATGCGGGTTTTCTCAGTAATGGTTTTTTCTTCGAGGCCTAATAAGGCAACATGAGGCTTAATAGTCGATGCCGGCGAATATTGTCCTTGTGTTGCTCGGTTAATTAGCGGTCTAGATGTGTCATTTAGTAGAGCACTGTAGGCTTTAGTGCTAATGCCATGGACAAATAAGTTAGGGTCATAGGTAGGGCTTGATACCATGGCAAGTACGCCACCATCTTGGGGATCGATTGCCACCACAGAGCCACGACGTCCATCGAGTAATTCCATGGCTTTTTGTTGCAGTTTTAAATCTAAAGTTAAGTAGATATCTTGCCCAGGTGTTGGCGGCGTGGCTTTTAAAGTGCGAATAACACGGCCACGGTTGTTCACTTCTTCTTCTAAATGCCCTGGTTTTCCAAGCAAGAGACTTTCATAGTATTTTTCAATGCCTTGCTTACCAATGTCATTGGTTGCAGCATAATTTTTCCATTGGCCTGATTTTTCAAGTGAGGTTCTATCTCGGGCATTAATTTTACCCACATAACCCAGTACATGGGTCATGAGACCTTCATAGGGGTAATGGCGTTTAAGGCCTGCTTCGACTCTAAAACCTGGGAACTGATGTTGATTAACACTGAAGGTAGCAACTTGCTCTTCAGTCAGGCGAGATTTAATCGTCAATGGTTTGAAGCGGCGATGATAGCGAAGTCTTTCAGTGATAGTTTCACGCTCATCTGCACTTAATTCAATATACTCGTTAAGTTTATCTAGTGATGCGCTTATGTCTTTGGTTTTTTCAGGAATAACTTCAAGAGTATAAAATGGTTGGTTTTCAGCGAGTAACTGACCGTGTCGGTCATAGATAAGTCCGCGACTTGGTGCTACAGGTACAACACGGATACGGTTATCGTTTGAGCGAGTTTCATAATCTTGAAATGAGACAACTTGCAACTGATACAAGTTGGAAAGCAATATGCTGATTAGGATAAACACGCACAGGAAAGTAAACAAAGCACGACGTTTGAATAGCGACGCCTCGGCAGCGTGGTCGTGCATGGCAATGCGCTTTTTTGGCGACACTTAAGCTTTCTCCGATAGGTTCAGGCTGACAAATTCAGCTTAGCTATATTAGCTGAATTAACTTCACTTTTACCAGAGGTTTACCGATTAGGCTTATTCTCTGTGGTAGGGATGGTTGTTATTTATGCTCCATGCTCGGTAAAGGCTTTCTGCAACCAAAACGCGAACTAATGGATGGGGTAGCGTGAGGGCTGATAAACACCAACTTTGACTAGCGGCAGCTTTGCAATCAGGTGCAAGGCCTTCAGGACCGCCAATCAACAAACTGACATCGCGGCCATCAAGTTGCCATTTACTGAGTTGCTGAGCAAGTTGGGGAGTCTCCCAGTTCTTGCCTGGCAAATCTAGGCTTACAATGTGATTGCCTTTGGGCACAGCTGCTAGCATAAGTTCGCCTTCTTTTTGAAGAATGCGTGCTATATCAGCATTTTTACCGCGCTTCCCAGCAGGGATCTCGATGAGTTCTAACGCCATATCTCGAGGGAAACGACGTTGATACTCTTCAAACCCGCGGGTGACCCAATCTGGCATCTTAGTGCCAACAGCAATCAGTTGTAACTTCATTAGGCGTCGTTTTCAGTCCATAGCTTTTCTAGGTCATAAAATTCGCGTGTTTGCTGCTGCATCACGTGTAAAATTACGCCACCTAAATCAACGAGTACCCATTCACTGCTATCACGGCCTTCAACACCTAATGGTTGGTTACCAGCAGTTTTAGCTTCAACAATCATGTTTTCTGCAATAGCGCGAACATGAGTTTTTGATGTACCAGAACAAATTACCATGTAATCAGTAATGTGTGATTGGTTTGCCACGTCTAGTACCACAACGTCTTTGGCTTTTAGGTCGTCGATCTTATCGACAACAAAATCTTTTAATTCCGTGCTCTGCACGTCACTTACCTCAATATGTAAAAATAACGGAGCATTATACGCAAAATACCCTAGCTAGCGCAATTGAAGCCGTGTTCAATTAAGCATCTAAAATCGCTTTTACTTATTTTGGTACAGATGATGCTCACAAATGTATTGTTGGATCACAAAGGGCAGCATATTAGCGATCTCTGTGTTAACAAATACTTTCGTGTTGTGCGTTGTTTTTTGTTGTTCAAAGGGGACATTTTTGAGGAAACGACGAATTTCTGTTGAGGAAATATCCTGCAAGCTAACATCGACAGGGAATATTTTTCCCGTTTTAGCTAATGCGGGCACTTTTGCATTTTGAATTAACAAATCCGCCATCGGGCTGTTTTTGTCTAATTGCCAACCTGGACGCTGACAGACAACTAAGTGACATAAATTAAAAATGGATTGCCACTGGTACCAAGACGGTAGGTTGATGAACGAGTCAGTGCCCATGATGAAATAAAACTGATGCTGAGGATATTGTTGTGTTAGCAGTTCCAGTGTCGTTGCGCTATATGACGGCGTATCGCGATTAATTTCAATATCGCACACTTCAAAATGGTCATATTGCTGGCAAACAAGTCGCGCCATCGCTAAGCGGTGTTGGCTGCTGACTTGGGTAGTCTGTTTGTGCGGTGGAATATGATTGGGCATTAACCAAATTTTATCGAGCCCAAGTTGCTGCTGAACTTCTATAGCGGGTTTGATATGACCGAAGTGAATTGGGTCAAAGGTGCCACCTAATAACCCAATTTTCATTCCTGCTTGATGATGACTATTGCTCAAAATGGGGCTCATGTTTGCAGTTCTATATGCGCTAAACGCCGATGAGCATTAGGATCAAACAGTAAGCATAAGTGGCTCATAGCAGTCCAATCTTCAATACCATGTTGTTTAAGGTTCATTTCCATTTTTGACGCAAAGGCCAGCATGTGTTCAATTTGGCTGAGGGTTAAGCGGGTTAAAGCCGCTTGGTATAATGGCTTACGTTTATCCCAAATCCGATGTTGTTGCCATAAACTATTTAATTGAGCGCCTTGTTCTACAGCAGTCTTAAGGTTGAGTAATACATTAAGCTCTTTAAATAGCGCCCACATCAAAATTGGCATTGCAGTGCCTTCGCCATTGAGCTGCACCACCATATGCTGAGCATGTTTTTGATGATTACCCAGTAAGGCATCTGTCAGTTGAAACACGGTAAAGCGAGATTGATCTTCAAAATAATCGGTTAAATGATCGCTATGAATCGGCTCATTAGGGCTAAGTAACTGCAGTAATTGTAATGCTTGTTCAGCTGCGAGCAAATTACCTTCAAACAAGTTAAACAGCATGGCTTTTGCATCCATCTGTACGTGTAACTTGTAATGACTAATACGGTTATCTAACCAACGCTGAAATTGCTTACCTTCTGGCGTAGTACAAGGTAAGTATATACCTGCTGCATCAAGGGTTTTGAACCACTTACTTTTTGTTTCAGCAGAAAGCTTAGGCCCATGAATTAATAAGATGATGTCTGGATTGGGATTTTGCATCATCGAAATGAATGCAGCAGAACCTTCAGTGCCAGGTTTTGCCTGAGGTAGAGTGAGTTCGATAATGCGGCGACTGGCAAACAAACTCATGGATTGCCACTCTTGAATCAAATCATTCCAACTAAAACCGGTTTCTTGGGTTAGGTGAACACGTTCATCAAATCCGTGTTTTTTAGCCGCCGTTAGAATCTGTGCTTTACAGTTTTCAATCAGCCATGGGTCATCACCGAAGAGTAAGTAACAGCCTTGAGGGCTTTTAAGGTGTTGGTTTATTTGATCTGGGTAAACCCGCATTAATTCACCTCAATGGAGGCCAGGGTTTGAATAATATTGTCCGCGGCCTGAATACGCATTTCTTTGACCAACATTTCCATTTCACGACTTTTTGCTAATGCTGTACGTGGATCGTCTTGATAGTCACGACGAATTTCTGTTTGAAATATTTGTGGTTCAGACTCAGGTAGTGTGAGTGAGTAACTCACTAAATAAATGAGCTCGTATTCAGCGACGTTACCTGTCGGGTATAGAGACAGTGTTGCACGCTCAAGAGAATCATTTACCAGTCTAAGGGTAGGCGTGGTATCTGATGCTGGAACCGTTGAAATAGCATGAATACGTAGGCGATCGCTGACTAAACGTGACAGTTCACTGTATTGATCGTTGGTGCTTAAATGCAATTCTTCAAGTTCGACTGGAATAGAATAACTGCGTTGTAATTTAAAGCCGCAACCTGCAGTGGTTAATATAACCAGTGCCATCATTGCCAAGCTAATGCGTTTTATTAGCATCACTAGTATCGGCATCCTTTTACTTAACTTTTAAATAGAATTTATTGCTTTCGCAACCCTGATAGTAGATTACAGGGAAATAAGAAAGGTTGCTAATCAATAGCAACCTTTCTGTTGGTATAAGCAATGTGTGATGCATTTGGCTGTTACTTTTGAAATAACAGCAAACGCACCATTATCGTTTACTTAGCAACGATATTTAACAGCTTACCCGGGACGTAAATAACTTTACGAACGGTGACGCCTTCAACAAACTTCAGCACATTCTCATCAGCTAAACCAAGGGCTTCAACTTCTTCTTTAGAAGCGTCAGCAGCAACAGTGATTTTAGCGCGAAGCTTACCGTTAACTTGTACGATGATAAGTTTGCTGTCTTCAACTAATGCTGATTCATCAACTGTTGGCCACAAGCTGTCTTCGATATCTGTTGTATTACCTAAAGCAGTCCACAAGCTGAAACTTGTATGTGGAATGATTGGGTAAAGTAAACGAGTCACCGCGGTTAATGCTTCTTGCATTAGGGCACGGTCTTGCTCATTGGCAGACGGTGCTTTTTGCAATTTGTTCATTAATTCCATGATCGCAGCAATCGCAGTGTTGAACATTTGACGACGCTCAATATCATCGCTGACTTTGGCAATGGTCTTATGCAGTTCACGGCGTAGTGCTTTTTGATTGTTGTCTAGGGCTTTAGGGTCTAATGCGACCACTTCGCCTTGGGCAACATGATCGTGTGCCGTTTTCCAGAAACGCTTAATGAAACGGTGCGCACCTTCAACACTTGATTCTTGCCACTCAAGGGTTAATTCAGGCGGCGCTGCAAACATCATGAATAAACGGACTGTGTCTGCACCGTATTTATCAACCATTTCTTGTGGGTCGATACCGTTATTCTTAGACTTCGACATCTTGCTCATGCCGGTGTAAACCAGTTCATGACCTTCGCTGTCGATTGCTTTGACTACACGGCCTTTGTCATCAGTTTCTTGAACTGTTACATCAGCTGGTGAAACCCACACACGTGCGCCTTTCTCGTTGTTATAGTAATAAGCATCTGCCAATACCATACCTTGAGTTAATAAGCGTTTTGCTGGCTCATCAGAGTCAACTAAACCGATATCACGTAATAATTTGTGGAAGAAACGGAAGTACAGAAGATGCATACAAGCATGCTCGATACCACCGATGTATTGATCCACTGGTAACCAGTAGTTAGCTTTAGCAGGATCAAGCATTTGATCTGCATGCGGGCTACAGTAACGTGCGTAGTACCAAGAAGATTCCATGAAGGTATCAAAGGTATCTGTTTCACGCAGTGCTGGTTGACCGTTAACTTCGGTTTTAGCCCACTCTTTGTCGGCTTTAATCGGGCTTTGAATACCGTCCATTACGACATCTTCAGGTAAGATAACCGGAAGTTGTTCAGCTGGCGTTGGCATTACCGTGCCGTCTTCTAAGGTCACCATTGGAATTGGCGCGCCCCAGTAACGCTGACGAGATACACCCCAGTCACGAAGACGGAAGTTAACTTGACGCTTACCTTTGCCTTCAGCAGTTAGTTTGGCATCAATAGCATCAAATGCAGCTTGGAATTCAAGTCCATCAAACTCTGCAGAATTAAACAGTACACCTTTGTCAGTAAATGCAGCTTCACTGATGTCGACTTCGCTATCTGCTGGCTTAATCACAGCTTCAATCGAAAGACCGTATTTTTTAGCAAACTCAAAGTCACGTTGATCATGAGCGGGTACAGACATAACCGCGCCAGTACCGTAGTTCATTAATACAAAGTTACCTACCCAGATTGGCACTTCTTTGCCTGTTAATGGGTGAACAGCATTAAGACCGGTAGCAACACCTTTCTTTTCCATCACAGCCATAGCAGCTTCAGTGGTATCAACGTTTTTACATTCTTCGATGAATGCCGCTAACTCAGGGTTGCTCTTTGCCGCTTGCTCTGCCAGTGGGTGACCACTTGCAATTGCAACATACGTCACACCCATTACGGTGTCAGGACGTGTGGTATAGATATCGAATGTCTCATCACTGTTAGCAACATTAAAGGTCATTTCGATACCTTCACTGCGGCCAATCCAGTTACGTTGCATAGACTTAACCTGTTCAGGCCATTCGTCTAGCTGATCGATGTCATTTAATAGTTCTTCAGCGTAATCGGTGATCTTGATGAACCACTGAGGAATTTCTTTTTGAACCACCTCAGTGTCACAGCGCCAGCAACAGCCGTCTTGTACTTGCTCGTTAGCCAGTACCGTTTCATCATTTGGACACCAGTTTACTGAAGCTGTCTTTTTGTAGACTAAGCCTTTTTCATAAAGCTGGGTGAAGAACCATTGTTCCCACTGGTAGTACTCTGGCGTACATGTGGCGATTTCACGGCTCCAATCGTAACCAAAACCTAATAGCTTAAGTTGGTTCTTCATGTAGTCGATATTTTCGTATGTCCACGGTGCTGGGGCAGTCTTATTATTGATTGCCGCATTTTCAGCAGGTAGGCCGAATGAGTCCCAACCAATAGGCTGTAGAACATTTTTACCTTGCAAACGTTGGTAACGAGCAACAACATCACCTATGGTGTAGTTACGGACGTGTCCCATGTGAAGTCGGCCAGACGGATAAGGGAACATAGAGAGACAGTAGAACTTCTCTTTGTTTTCATCTTCTGTTACTTCGAAGGTTTTTTTGTCTTCCCAGTGCTTTTGCACTAAGGCTTCAATTTCTGAGGGATTATATTGCTCTTGCATCAATCTATTCCGGCCTATGCCGCCCATTGTTTGATCTAACGCTAAAAAGCGCGAGTGAGATCTGCATAGAATAAACTAGAAGTGATGCATTAAAAAGGTTCAGATGAAGGAGTATTTTTTATGAGTGGACGAAGTTCAGCGTTATTAGCGCTTTATCACACGCTTTTTGAGCAAGTTAAGCAGCGTTATGATGAAGATAACTCATTGACAGCAAAGAGCCTTTTTGCATCAATAACCCAGTGTAAAGATTATTTGCAACTCAAATCTGATGCAGGTGAAGATGAGTTAGCTTTAGTAGAAGAATTTTTAAAGCGTGACATTGCAAGTTACCTAAAAGACGAAAATGCCGATAATCTTAGTTATAGCCCAACGGTGATCACCTTAGAAAACACCCTTTGGCACTGGTTAGGTGAAATTACTGACCGCAGCCAAGTTGAGTGGCATGAGATTGCTCAAGATTTCAAACACAAAGGCTTTTATATGTCAGGTGAAGTGATTAATCAGGGCAAAGTAATTTGTACTGAATGTAATCATGAAATGAATATTGAGTTTCCGAGCTTAATTCCTGATTGTCCGCAGTGTGACAATGAAATGTTTACCCGAGAATCGTTAGCGCCTTAAATTTTGAGGTTGTACATTTATTGGTTACTAGCTGTGTTTAAACGGCTAGCAACCAGTTGTGACATTATTATATTGCGGCCCAGTGGTTGCGTTATTGGCTTGAACGTAGTGAAAATAACAATTGTCATCTAACACCTTACCGTCATCATTGAGATCATAGCCGATAAAAGTATCGGCAATACCTTGATACTCAATGACAAAGCCGTCATCCAAGATCAACCAATCTTCAATATCGGTATTATCCAAATAACCCCATTTAAGACGTGTATTAAAACTGCCATCACCTTCAAGATCGATATCAAGTAAGTCATCTCTATTGTTGACAGTTTGGGTAGAGAAGCTGCTCATTTGCGAGCGAGCATAGACTAAGTTATTTGCGGATTTTGCACTGGCATTTAGCTGAGATAAACCGCTAATACGGGCTTCAGTGGACATATTGATAAATTTTGGCGCAGCAATAATTGCCAGTATGGCCAAAATAATAATCACCACAACAAGTTCTATTAAGGTAAAACCTTGATTAAATCGTTTCAAGCTCAATCAGGTCTGCCTTTTTTCCAAAGCATGATTTGTTGAGTTAACCCTATCAAAAACAACAAACCACAGAGTAATAATAATGGTGTTTGGCCAATACGTTTAAACCACGTTTCACCGTTATATAACGGAACATCTGCAACTAATACGCCTTGTTTAAATTGCGGGATTTGATGGGTAATACGACCGTGAATATCTACCACAGCTGTTACACCATTGTTGGTTGCTCGAACTAGTGGACGGCCTAATTCAATTGAGCGCATTTGGGCTATTTCCATGTGTTGCAATGGACCAATTGTATCGCCAAACCAAGCATCATTTGAAACCGTTAACAGTAAATCGGTATCTTTATCGATATTGGCGCGCAATTGCTCAGGAAACACAATTTCGAAGCAAAGAGCAGGGGCTATTTGATAGCCCATGGCATTTAAGTTTTGCTGTTGGTAAGTTCCGCGCCCAAACGATGACATAGGGAGATTAAAAAACGGCGCTAATGGTCTTAACAGGCTTTCAAACGGGACAAATTCACCGATAGGGAGTAAGTGATGTTTTTTGTAGTCGTTAGTGCCATTGCCTTGATAGTCACCTTGGGGCTGCACTGACTGATTGGCGTTACCCAATACAATAAGTGAGTTATAAAATTCTTGCTGCTGTGTGCTGATAATACCGGTAATGATGGCGCTATCATTCATATTCGCCACTTTATCGGTATTATGTAAAAAGTCTCCCACCATTGACTCTGGAGCGGGTACTGCAGCTTCTGGCCAGACGATAATATCGGCATCAAAGTTTGGACGGCTTAAATCCATATATTTAAGCAGTGTCGGCCATAACGCATCAGGCTCCCACTTCATGCTTTGTTCGATATTGCCTTGCACTAACGCCACTTTAACGGTTTCGCCGCGAGGGGTAATGTCAGAGATTAATGGTGTAACGATTGTCGCAATGATAATGCTGGCGGTGATGACCGCTGCACTGATAAAACGTTTCTTTAACACTAAAACAATGCTGCCGCAAAACAGAGCGATGAGATAACTTAATCCTAGTGCGCCAATAACGCTGCCAAGTTCAGAAATCGGTCCCTGGGTTTGACTGTAGCCAGCCCATAACCATGGGAACCCTGTAAGCACCCATCCACGCATCCATTCAGTTAATACCCAAAGTGCAGGGAATAAACCGAGATACTGAAAGGCATGATGCCAATGTTTAAAGTGCGGATATTGACTAAGTCTTGCGGTGAGATACCCCGCTAATGCAGGGTAGAGCGCTAAATAAAATGCCAGTAATGCCATAAGCCCCATTGAAACGAATAACGGTAATCCGCCAAACGTATCAATACTGACATGGACCCAGCTGATCCCAAAAGCAAAACAACCAAAGCCGAAACTTAGCCAATGAAAGAAGTTTTCTTTAGGGGTTAAGTGTCGGCTTTGATAGAGAACAAATATCATTGCCGCGGGGTAGAAAGCCCATATTGCGTAAGGAGCAAAGGCGAGAGTGGTACTCGCGCCCGCAGCAAAAGCCGTCACCATCTTTAATAGTGATGACTTGGAGATATTTATTTTTTTAAACACAGTGTTAGTCGTCGTTATCTTCTTGAAGTTTAGGATCTGGTAACTTAACGCTAAGTTGAATTAACCGTCTTGTATCAGCGTTAGTGACTTTAAACTCGATATTATCGATAAGTACACTTTCGTTGCGCTCTGGTAAATGACCAAAGGCGTGTGACACTAAACCGCCGACAGTATCAAATTCTTCATCGCTGAATTGAGTACCGCAAGCTTCGTTAAATTCATCAATAGGGGTACGTGCTTTAATCATAAACACGGTGTTACTGATTTTTTTGATTTCCGTATCTTCTACTGAACTATGGTCGAATTCATCTTCAATTTCACCGACGATTTCTTCTAAGATATCTTCAATTGTGACAAGACCGGATACCCCACCATATTCATCGACCACAATGGCCATATGATATCGCTGGGAGCGGAATTCTTTGAGTAGCACATCGACACGTTTGCTTTCTGGAACCACTACAGCTGGCCTGATGACTTGATGCAGTGAGAAAGGTTGGTCTGATTGCTTGAAGCCATACTTAAGCAGATCTTTTGCAAGCAAAATGCCTTCGATATGGTCTTTATCTTCGTTGACTACAGGAAAACGAGAGTGAGCTGATTCTATTACTGTTTTCAGTAATTCATCAACTGTGCTATCGATTTGTAGTGTGACTATTTGGCTGCGAGGGATCATGATATCGCGTACGCGTAATCCTGAAACTTCTAATACGCCATTCATCATTTCACGGGTATCTTCAGTAATTAAATCACGCTCTTCAGCGCCCGCAATGACCTCTACGAGATCTTCGCGATTTTGAGGTTCGCCCTGAAACAACTGACCTATTTTGTCAATCCAGTTTTTTTTACGGGCGTTGGTACTCGGTGGGATGTCGTCACTCATAATATTTTACTAAATCATCGGAGGCATTTACATGCAATCCTTTGACTTATTTATGCTTCCTTATACGGATTTGAAAAACCTAAGCCTTCAATGAGTTGAGTCTCTAATGACTCCATTTCTTCAGCTTCGTTGTCGATAATATGGTCATAACCTAGCAAATGCAAGCAGCCGTGAATAACCATGTGGGCCCAATGTGCTATAAGGGGCTTATTCTGTTGTTTTGCTTCGAGTTCTACTACTTCAGCGGCAATGATTAAATCACCTAAAAGTGGTAATTCAATCCCTGGAGGCGCCTCGAAAGGAAAAGATAAAACATTGGTAGGTTTATCTTTCCCGCGGTAAGTATGGTTAAGCTGCTGACTTTCACTGTTTTCGACAATGCGAATCGTTAATTCAGCCGTTTCCATGGTATTACCGAGTGCTGTTTTAACCCATAACTCAAACTCATCTTGAGTTGGTAATTGTTGCGGGTCATCAACGGCAATTTGTAAATCTAGCTCTAAATCAAGCTTTGAAGCTACGTCAGAGTTAAGCGTCATTTTTTACCACTCCAACAGTATTAGTATCTTCATTGCTCATTTGTTCATTAAATGCATTCTGACGTTGTTTATATTGGCGCTCTTTTTCAGCTTTTAGTGCCAGTTCTTTTGAATCAAATGCTTCATAAGCTTCAACGATGCGGGCAACAATCGGGTGACGAACCACATCTTGAGACATAAAGAAGTTAAAGCTAATGTCATTGACTTCGCTGAGCACTTCAATTGCCTGGCGTAGTCCTGACTTTTGACTGCGCGGTAAATCGATTTGAGTAATATCACCAGTGATGACCGCGCGTGAATTAAAGCCGATACGGGTTAAGAACATTTTCATTTGTTCAACAGTGGTGTTCTGGCTTTCATCTAAAATCACAAAGGCATCATTTAAAGTACGACCACGCATGTAAGCCAGCGGGGCTATTTCAATGATGTTGCGTTCAAGCAGTTTTTCAACTTTCTCAAAACCTAACATTTCAAACAAAGCATCATAAAGTGGGCGTAAATACGGGTCGACTTTCTGGCTTAAATCACCCGGCAAGAATCCGAGTTTTTCACCGGCTTCAACCGCAGGACGTGTTAATAGAATACGACGAACTTCTTGACGTTCTAATGCATCTACTGCTGCAGCAACAGCTAAAAAGGTTTTACCTGTACCAGCAGGCCCAATACCAAAGGTGATGTCATGTTTAGCAATGTTTGCCACATAATTAGCTTGGTTTGGGTTGCGTGGCTTGATGATGCCGCGCTTAGTTTTGATGTGTAGGGTATCGTCTTCAGCAGAAGATTCTGCCTCAAGATTAATCACTTCTTGAATGGCTAGATGAACTCGTTCAGGTTCAAGATCAGGCGTGCTGCCTTTAACCGTTTGGGTTTCAATATAAAGCTGTTTCAATAAATTGTTGGCATTAAAGGCATTACGAGGCAGACCAACAATTGTGAAATGATTGTTTTTGTGGACAATCTCAACACCTAGACGGCGCTCAAGTTGCTTAATGTTGTCATCATAAGGACCACATAATGAGGCTATTCTTCGAGTCTCAGCAGGCTCGAGATACAAATTCATGGTTGTAACTTTAGTGGACAAAAATAATGCTCCAAAAACGATATGTTTATTAACAAAGAGTCTACGAGTGTTGTATTTAAAATACCACGGTATTTAGGTAAAAGCACAATAAAGGCGGCTTATAGCCGCCTTTATTAACTAAATATCATCACTAGATTATGACTTAATTAGGGGTAAATTGGGTTACGCCTAAATCATCATCAGTTTTGTGTTTAGCTAAAATGTCAGACGGACGCAAACTACGACGTAAATCCATTTCATCTTCTGCGCGAACAAATACGCCACGTAAAGAGTTGGTGTATACGTCAACGATTTCTACGTCAACAAACCCGCCAATGCTCTTAGGGTTACCTTCGAAATTCACTACGCGGTTATTTTCAGTACGACCGCGAAGCTCCATTGGATTCTTTACTGAAGGACCTTCAACTAAAATACGTTGCACAGTACCTAACATTTGACGGCTGTAACGCATCGCTTGCTGGGTGATTCGGTCTTGTAAAATAGCCAGACGCTGTTTCTTTTCAGTCATAGTGACATCATCTGGTAAGTCTGCAGCTGGGGTACCTGGGCGAGCACTGTAAATAAAGCTGAAGCTGTGATCGAAGCTTACATCTTCAATTAACTTCATTGTGTCTTCAAAGTCAGCTTGGCTTTCACCAGGGAAGCCAATAATAAAGTCAGAACTGATATGAATATCAGGGCGGGCTTTACGTAAACGACGAATAATTGATTTGTATTCAATCGCCATGTGGCCACGTTTCATGTTAGTCAAAATACGATCTGATCCTGATTGAACAGGAAGGTGTAAGAAGCTAACAAGTTCAGGAGTGTCTTCATATACATCAATGATGTCTTGAGAGAACTCAATCGGATGACTGGTTGTAAAGCGGATACGGTCGATGCCATCTATTGATGCCACTAAGCGCAATAACTCTGCAAAGGTACAAATTTCATCGTCGTGAGTCGGACCACGGAAGGCATTCACGTTTTGGCCTAACAGGTTAACTTCACGTACACCTTGCTCAGCTAGCTGAGCGACTTCTAGAATCACGTCATCGACTGGGCGGCTAACTTCTTCGCCGCGTGTATAAGGTACAACACAGAATGAACAGTATTTGCTACAACCTTCCATAATTGAAACGAATGCCGATGGACCATCAGCTTTTGGCTCTGGTAAACGGTCAAACTTTTCGATTTCTGGGAAGCTCACATCAATAACGGCTTTGTCGCCATTATTAATTTGGGTGATCATTTCAGGTAAACGATGCAAGGTTTGTGGGCCGAAAATGATATCAACACATTGAGCACGTTCTTTAATTGCTTTACCTTCTTGTGAAGCAACACAACCACCGACACCGATAACTAAATTAGGATTTTTATCTTTTAAGGTTTTCCAGCGACCAAGCTGATGAAACACTTTTTCCTGTGCTTTTTCACGAATTGAGCATGTGTTAAGCAGGAGTACGTCTGCTTCTTCAGCATTCTCAGTCAAGGTGTAACCTTGATAATCGTCCAGCAAGTCAGCCATTTTAGATGAATCGTATTCATTCATCTGACAGCCCCAGGTTTTTATGTGTAGTTTTTTACTCATCAGATACGCCGTTCTATATACCACAGAAAAATAGCCGAGTATTTTAACTGCACAAAGGCTCGCTGGCTAGCCTTTGTGCACATCTAGTGAGCATTATTCTGAAAAGCCTAATACCCCTATTTTTTGCGAGTATTTATCTTGGTCGGCTAACTCGTTTGATTGATTGGTAAAAAAGCCTAATTGCTTGGCTATGCGCTGATTATCAAGGCGCGCTTGAGCGATTAAGTTTTGCTGTAGTTGATTTGCATGATAGTCAAACGAGACTAATTCATTGGCTTCTTGGACTGAAAAACCGAATTCTTTTGCCATTGCCACGTTATCTTGACGAGCTCTGGCAATAATTTGTTGTGGTAGCTCCCGATTAAAGCGTGTGAGTATTTCCGTGGTTTGTTGATATAAGGCATAATCAAACGAAGAACGGTAAATCACGGTGACGGTTTCCATTGGTTGCATTTGCGCTTGGGAAGCAACAGAAAATAATGCTGTGATAGCCAGTAAACTATGGGTAAACATTCGAGTGATGCTTGCTGATTTTCTGCCCTTTGGCATACGCTTTGATATAGCCTCAGGAATAGAAAGTAGGCCCGAATGGTTGCTGCTAATATTGTTAGAATGTACGTACGTGCTTTGACTAGACATAGTATCCTCTCTTACCTTGGCATGACGGATGTGGTGCAAGGTGTATTCATTAGACAGTTTCAGTATATGAAGAGGTTTACTGGTTAATGTGTCACCATTGTAAGCAGGTGTTGCTCTAAGATTAGATAGCAACATATCGACACGATTAAGCGATTTTAGACACGTTTGTACATATTTTAATCGTTACGGTTAATGCTAATAAGTACGAAAGTGCGATGAGAAGGGTTTAGCAATGCAAGATGCAGTTCAAGATAAGGCAAAACAAGATCTACAAGTTCAACATAATGTGGTGATTGTGGGCGGCGGCATGGTTGGCGCAGCTGTCGCGGTAGGGTTAGGGCAGCTTGGCCTGAATGTCGCAATGATAGAAGCCTATCAACCAAAGGCCTATGAGCCTGAACAGCCCCTAGATCTTCGAGTGTCTGCTATTAGTGTTGCTTCAGAGCAATTGCTTGAGCGACTTGGGGTAATGGATGAATTGTTATCTTTGCGTCATGTGGCTTATAAAGGCCTAGAAACTTGGGAGGTGGAAGATTGCATCACTCAATTTCATGCAGATCAAATTGATGAACCACATTTAGGCTACTTCTTTGAAAATCGATTAATTCAACTTTGTTTATGGCAAAAAATAGAGGCTATGGACAATATCACACTCTATTGCCCTGAAAGTGTCAGTCGTTTTGAGCGTGTAACCCTTGATGATCAACAACAGATAAAAGTCACTTTAGATTCTGGGACAGAAATCCGTGCTGCATTATTAGTTGGCGCTGATGGTGCTAACTCGCAAGTGCGTCAATGGGCTGGTATTGGTATTACTGGTTGGGATTATGCCCAATCAGCGATGCTTATTAATGTCGCCACATCCACTGAGCAGCAAGATGTCACCTGGCAGCAATTTACTCCAGCAGGGCCGCGTTCGTTATTACCGCTTCCAGGCAACAATGCTTCATTAGTTTGGTATGACAGTCGTAGCCGTATTAAACAGTTAATGCAGCTTAATCATCTGCAACTTGCTGAGCAAATTAGACAACACTTCCCGCAGCGATTAGACAGTGATTTTACTGTTATCGACCGGGGTAGCTTTCCGTTAACACGTCGTCATGCGCAATCATATTGCCAAGATAATGTGGTTATTTTAGGCGATGCAGCTCACACGATTAACCCACTTGCAGGTCAAGGGGTGAATATTGGTTTTAAAGATGTCGACGTATTGATTGCGACTATCGCCGATGCGGTTGGTAATAACCGTCCATGGTGGACTGAAACCACTTTAAAGCAATATCAATGTAAGCGTTATAGCGACAACTTATTAATGATGTCGGCAATGGATGCATTTTATGCCGGTTTCAGTAATGACTTAATGCCGCTTAAGCTACTACGTAATGGTATGCTAAAACTCGCAAATCATGATAACCCTATCAAAAAGAAAGTCCTCAAATATGCATTAGGTTTAGCCTAAATCTAGGTTAAATAACACGCGGTAATTGTTGAGTTCAGTTTTGAGTGTTAAAATGCCGCGCTTTAGCGCCTTCAAATCACATTTCGGCAATTTTATTAGGATGATTTGAAGTCAGCGCGGTCATATTATTCGCTAAAAATGAGTGCTAATGAGTCAAATAAAACTAATTGTTGGTCTTGCCAATCCTGGTGCTGAATACGCACAAACTCGTCATAATGCCGGTGCATGGTATGTGCAAGAGCTAGCGCGCCTATGCGGCGCAACGCTTGTACCTGACAGTAAATACTTTGGTTTAACTGCCAGAGTGACGATTGATGGTAAAGACGTACGATTATTGATCCCGACCACTTTTATGAACCTTAGCGGAAAATCAGTAGGTGCATTAGCCAATTTTTTCCGAATTACACCAGAAGAAATATTAGTCGCTCATGATGAGCTTGATATGGAACCGGGCGTTGCAAAGTTTAAATTAGGCGGTGGTCATGGTGGCCATAATGGTTTAAAAGACATTATTGCTAAAATGGCCAATGACAAAGGGTTTCACCGCCTACGGATAGGTATTGGTCATCCCGGAGACAAAAATCGTGTTAGCGGTTATGTACTGGGTAAAGCGCCAGCAAGCGAACAAGAAAAGATGGATGCAGTGATTGATGAAGCAGTGCGTTCAACTGAGATTTTATTTAAGCAAGATATGGCGAAAGCCATGAACAGATTACATACTTTTAAAGCAGTTTAAATTTTATAGCCTATATAAAGGTAGTAAGGTTTTCTGTTTCAAAGCAACTATTGATATTCACTGCCTCAGTTTCGATGCAGTTCAACATATATAAAGGTAACAAATATGGGTTTTAAATGCGGCATTGTGGGTTTGCCAAACGTAGGTAAGTCGACACTATTTAATGCATTAACAGAAGCAGGAATTGAAGCAGCTAACTTCCCGTTTTGTACCATTGAGCCTAACACAGGTGTTGTACCTGTACCGGATTCACGTCTAGATAAGTTAGCAGCGATTGTTAGCCCTGAGCGTATTTTACCAACCACAATGGAATTTGTTGATATTGCTGGTTTGGTAGCAGGCGCATCAAAAGGTGAAGGTTTAGGAAATAAGTTCCTTGCTAACATCCGTGAAACTGATGCAATTGGTCATGTTGTTCGCTGTTTTGAAGATCCAAACATCGTTCACGTTGCTAATAAAGTTGATCCAGCTGGTGACATCGAAGTGATTAACACTGAACTTGCACTTGCTGACTTAGATAGCTTAGAGCGTGCTATTTTCCGTCAACAGAAGCGTGCTAAAGGTGGCGACCAAGAAGCTAAGTTTGAAGTTGAAGTGCTTGAAAAAATGCGCCCAACATTAGATGAAGGCCAAATGTTGCGTTCACTAGAGTTAAGCAAAGAAGAGATTGCCGCTGTTGCTTACCTTAACTTCCTTACATTAAAGCCTACGATGTACATTGCTAACGTAGCTGAAGATGGTTTTGAAGATAATCCACATTTAGATGCTGTTAAAGCGATTGCTGAGACTGAAAATGCAGTAGTTGTTGCCGTTTGTGCTGCAATTGAATCAGAGCTTGCAGAAATGGATGCTGAAGACCGTGTTGAGTTTATGGCTGATCTTGGCCTTGAAGAGTCAGGTCTTGATCGCGTGATCCGTGCGGGTTACCAATTATTAGACTTACAAACTTACTTTACTGCAGGTGTAAAAGAAGTAAGAGCATGGACAGTACCAGTCGGTGCGAGTGCGCCACAAGCAGCGGGCGTGATCCATACTGACTTCGAACGTGGTTTCATTCGTGCTCAAGTAATGAGCTATGATGACTTTATCGAACATAAAGGTGAAGCTGGCGCTAAAGATGCGGGTAAATTACGTGTCGAAGGTAAAGGTTATATCGTTAAAGATGGCGATGTTATGCATTTCCTATTTAACGTGTAATCGGTATTTTCAAACTATAATAGTCTGAAGATCACCGTTAAAGAGTATTGAGGTTAACTTTATTAGGATATTTTGTCGATTTGGCGCTCAGTTTGGTGAACTTATAGCCGAACAACAACAATTGATGAAAATAGCTAAAAAAAGCAGTTGACCTCGATACCCTGAATAAGCATAATACGCCCCGTCCTCACGACGAGGGCAAGTAAGAATAAAGTGGCAATGTAGCTCAGCTGGTTAGAGCACAGCACTCATAATGCTGGGGTCGCAGGTTCAAGTCCCGCCATTGCTACCATCTTCTCTAGATGTAAAATAAGAGATTGCTGGTTAGTTAAAGTAATAACTTTAGAAATATGACCGGCAACCTTCTCAAGGTTAAATGAGCATCGTGTTCTGGATGTAAAACAGAGTCAGTGCGGGAGTGGTGGAATTGGTAGACACGCCAGATTTAGGTTCTGGTGCCGTAAGGTGTGAGAGTTCAAGTCTCTCTTCCCGTACCATTATTAAAAAAATTGGCTATGTAAATAGCGGGTTTTTTAAAAAGCTTTAGATTGGGATATCGCCAAGTGGTAAGGCACCGGGTTTTGATCTCGGCATCCCCAGGTTCGAATCCTGGTATCCCAGCCATTTTAAAGTAAGTAGTAAAAGATTATTGGGATATCGCCAAGTGGTAAGGCACCGGGTTTTGATCTCGGCATCCCCAGGTTCGAATCCTGGTATCCCAGCCATCTTCGGCAATGTAGCTCAGCTGGTTAGAGCACAGCACTCATAATGCTGGGGTCGCAGGTTCAAGTCCCGCCATTGCTACCATATTTAAAAGGTAGAATAGAGGGTTACCCTTTTACTACTGAGTTAGAAAGAGCAAGAAACAGTGTTTACTCATGATGTAAATGAGTTTATTCTGGTAAAAATTTGATGCGGGAGTGGTGGAATTGGTAGACACGCCAGATTTAGGTTCTGGTGCCGTAAGGTGTGAGAGTTCAAGTCTCTCTTCCCGTACCATCAAATTTTTCTTCAATATGTACATCTTCCTAGATTAAGTTATACATATCCAAATTTTGGGATATCGCCAAGTGGTAAGGCACCGGGTTTTGATCTCGGCATCCCCAGGTTCGAATCCTGGTATCCCAGCCAAATTTAGCCTCACGGTTAAAGCAAGAGCCCGTCTTATGACGGGCTTTTTGTTGCCTAAAATTTATGATTTATCTTCTCATATTTATCCATTATCACTTATCGATTGAGCCTTATGATTATTTTTGTATGATGGATAAGTCATACGTTCCAAATTATTACTTTCTAAATTATTACATTCAGAGTCTGCCCGAAATGCCAATCAATCCAATTACAGAGTCAATGTGGCCTGAAATCTATAAACTCCAATCGCAAGTGTATGTGGATATTGAACCAGAGCCGCTCGAAGTCCTTCGGGATAAATGGCAGCATTCTGCTCACTGCTGTTTTGTCTATCAAAATGAAGAGCAAAAGGTAATGGCTTATCTATTGGCTCATGTTTGGGCTAATAAAACGCCTCCTAAGCTCTATCAGACACTTTCTGAGAAAAAGGAAGGTAGTCAGTTGTTTCTACATGATTTAGCGGTATCTGCTCTATTAAAAGGCTCTGGAGTCGGTAAGCAAATGGTTGAGCAGTTAAAATTAATTGCTAAGCAATACAATTACTCACAAATACAACTTGTGGCAATACAAGGCTCAGTCCCTTTTTGGCAAAAAATGGGCTTTGAGATTGATCATGAGCAGGTGGCTAACGCAAGTTATGGCCCTGATGCTAAGATCATGAAACAAGTGCTTTAATCAGTTTTACTTTTTAAGTCTTAAGCAAATAAAAAAAATACGGCCAATTGGCCGTATTGTTAACTGATAAAAATTAATTAATCATTTATCGCTTACTTCTGTCTAGCTGGGTAAGAAGTCGATCGCCCAAATGGTTGTCATTGTTGCAACATCTTCTGCAGGGAAGGTGATTGAACGTAACACAACCTTTAGTTGGCGCTCTAATTTGGCATTGTTAAGCTGGCTTGATTGAATATCAACCCGACTAATGCTGCCATTAGGCAGGATCTCAATCTCAAACATGACTTTACCTTTGAGGAAAGGGTCTTTACGCAGAGCTCGATTATACAAGGCATATAAACGTGCTTTGTTCGCCTCAAGTGTGCGGCGTAATGCTGCCTCTGAACGTTGGCTTCCCGCAGAAGCCAGTTGCTCTTCCTCGGCAATAGCCCCTTGAGTAGCTAACACTTCCTCTTCTGCCAACCTAATTTGTTGGGTGTTTTTAGTGCTTAAAGCATCTGACGCAACGGTTTGATTGACGGTAGAGGTGGTTAAACTCTCACTTTGGGTATTGGCCGAAGCTGCTAACAGCTTACGTTTGACTTTCACTTCTTGCGCCTGCGTTTGTTCAAGGGCACTTTGAGATGCCGGCTTGATATCAAACGCTTCACGCATTGAAAAAAGCTCATCTTTCATGGCTGCTAGCCCTGAAGTTTGTGCTTTTTCTTTTGCGGCCTCACGGGTCATTGTCGGCTGTACTATTGGTTTTTCAACAGGTTTATCGACAGGCTTTTCTTCAACCTTTTCCGGTTCTTTTTCAAGTTCTGGCTCAGGTTCAGGAATAACCTCTGGCTTTTCAGGCACTGGAAGTTGTTTTTCTTTAAGCATTATTTTCGCTAACTGCGGGGGTAATTGCTCTTTAACTTCTCTTGGCACTTCAACTTGCTCAAGTAAAGGCACACCGATGCCGAACACAGCGTAAATGACCAGTAGTAACACTAAGATCTGTTTAAATAACCTATCTTGTTTACTGGGCTTAAATAAATCACCTATGTCGTTAAAGCTATTACCATTTGGGCTACTGCCATTAAACGAATGGGATAAGCTTGCTGCTGTCATGCTAACTCTCCTCAGCCGTTTTACTGGCTTGGCGCTCAACGGCTAATGACATATTTCTATATCCCGTTTCAGCACAAGCAGCCATAATTTGCTTTAACGCCATATAAGGTGTGCTGCTATCGCCAATAATGGTGACGGCACGGCCTTTTTCCTGTTCTGACTCTGTTAACTCAGTACGTTTACTCGCTTGGTATGTAAGCTCTGTAGTCATCGCTTCGATAAACTCAAGGTTTTCTTGTTCACTGAAGTTAGGCTTATCAGCACTATTTTGCCAAACAGCTCGCTCTTGGATAAGCACTGTATCTTTAAGTACTGTGATAACCAGGTTTTCAACTGGCAGTTCTTCAGCAATAGAGACAGGTAACTTTATCTTTTCGATATTTTGTAGAACGCGTACTTCAGATTGATTCACAATCAAGAAGAATACCAAAATCGTAAAGATATCCATCAAGGCCACTAAGTTAAGTTTGCCACCTGATTTAAAGCGCTTATGGTGCTTAGCAAGTCGTTTAGCTCTGGGTGATTGCTTCATGATTTGCCTCCTGTGGTTTCACTTACTTGTGTTTCAGCAAGTGATTCTTCAGGTGCATCGCCTAACGAGATAAGCGGAAACAGTTCAGCATCGACTAGGTTAGCCGCAACCACTGCTTTGTATGAGCGCACGGTATCCATTGCAGTCACAATGGTCTGATAATCGATATCAGATTCAAGCAAAAGCACTATGTCATTTTTATCGATTTCTTGTTGTTGAAAAGTCAGTTTAAGGTCTTGTAAGTACACAGACAAAGCCTTGAAATCATAACCTTGTTCTGTTGTTTCAAAACGTTTAAGTAATATGCCTGCAGGGTAGTTGAGCTCAAGACTTTGATGAGTAATGACTAGTTCCAATACTTTGGGTTCTTGATCATCTTCAGCTTGTTGAGACTCTGACATAACAGGCAATTGCAGATTTAGTATCCGTACTTGTGAAAATACCAAACTCAGTAATAACACAGGCACGAGCACGATCATCAAATTCATAAATGAAGTGATATCGAGTTCTGCATCTTCGGTATTAGGGCGACGACGGCGTCTCATAATTATTAGCCTCGGTCCGAATCCGCTTGCTTAGAAAAAGACAGTGAATTAAGTAATTTAATGCCAGCCATTTCAATTGAATCAACAATAGTCGCA
Organism: Shewanella sp. 10N.286.51.B7; assembly: GCF_002873615.1. Classification (NCBI taxonomy): domain Bacteria; kingdom Pseudomonadati; phylum Pseudomonadota; class Gammaproteobacteria; order Alteromonadales; family Shewanellaceae; genus Shewanella; species Shewanella sp. 10N.286.51.B7. The sequence goes on along the minus strand of NZ_MCUF01000035.1, from coordinate 33,901 downwards.
GTTTTAGTTTGCAGTGTTGAATGAAATAGAATTAGCGGAATAGCGGTAATAAGACCAAATGCAGTGGTGTTCATTGCAACAGAAATACTGGAAGACAGCAGGTTAGCTTTTTCAGCTGGATCTGCACTGGCTACCGCAGAGAACGCGGCAATCAGCCCCATAATGGTTCCCAGTAGACCAAGTAGCGTAGCAATATTGGCTAAGGTAGCAATAAATGGCGTGCGCTTTTCAAGTCTCAACATGTACTCCATGATGGTTTCTTCCATGGCGTATTCCACATCTTCACGGCGTTTAGCTTGTGAAATTCTGACGATACCAGATTGCAATACATCAAATACAGGTGCTTTATTATTTTGCGCATGTTGACTGATTGTCGCGACATCACCGCTTTTAAGTGCTTCTTTGATTAACGAGAATGCTTTTTGGTTAGTGCGATGAGCTGAACTGAGATATAACCAACGTTCGATTGTGATGGCCAAACCGACGACTAATACTAGGGCGATAGGGTATATGAACGGGCCACCATTTTGTAAAAATGCAATGATATGGTCGGTAAAACTCATGATATTTTCCTTTTTATAGAGTCGAACGAAGTTGTTTTTGACTCGTCCTAAATGTAGTTATTTTTTGTTACTGCTTTTTTGTTACTGCTTCGGGTTAAACTTTTATCTTAGTGAATACACCCTTTATTGTTTTGATGAAGTATTCACACTGAAATCACGTACCTCTTGTTGGAACTTTTTAGGGTTAATCGGTTTGAATTGCGGCAAGATGATTTGCATATTGTTATCTTGTATTGCTACAGGGTTGGTAATTCCTTGCCAAGGCATGATGTAAAGCACTTTTGGTTGCTCTTGCGTGCCGGTCACTTTACTTTCAATTAATACGGGTTTGTTTGCTGTGCTGACGGTTTCAGCGGCATTAAGCTCACCCATGCTAATGACTGATAGCAGCAAGAGTGTCATAACAGCAATAACAACTGCGTTAACACGGTATGTTGTCATCGGGGTTAATGAACTAACCATCTTATCCTTCTCCTTGTTGCAAATTGAGCCCAGCTCGCTGAATTTTTATTTCAACGCCAGCCAACCATCGCTGGGCTTGAACATCATCAGGTTTTAGCAATAAATAGGATTGATAATAACGTCTAGAATCCAATAGTTTTCCTCGGTATAGCTCGAGCAAAATAGCGAGGTTAACTTGTGCTTCTGGATAATTAGGCCAAATAGATAATGCGGTTAAATAATCTTTTTCTGCCTGTTCAAATTGACCTTGCTTTCTTGCTACAAGGGCCTTCAACTGAAAGGCGTAAGGGTTTTTATCGTTAACGGCAATGGCTTGATTTAACAAAGATTCAGCCTGACTAAAGTCACTTTTATTAATGGCGATTAAGGCTTTGTTTACTAATGCACCTGATAGGGTTGGCTGCGCCAAGAGTACCTGATCAAATAATGCATCAGCTTGATCAAATTGCTGTTGTTTCATTAGAGCAAGCGCATCTTGATACTGAGTTAACACCGTTCTAGGTACATTGGCTAAACGTTGCTGGGCTTGCTCAGCGTATAAGTTGTAATTGTTGGCTGTTATATCATTTAAAGCGCCATTACTCGCCGTTTGCTTGTTCGAGTTGTTCCCTACAGTGCCATTTGCCACAGAGCTAGCATTGCCATCATCTGTGTTGACCATATCCACCATACTGCTATCTAGGGCATCAATACCGTTAGCTTCGGCGTTTTCACTCGCTTGATCATTCGTCATCGTTGAGCATGCAGACAAGATCATTAGGCTGAAACCCAGTAATAACTTGATGGTGACATGAGCTGAGGAAAGTGTGTTATTCACTTTATTATTCGCTTTATTATTCACTTTATTGTTCACCCGACTGTTTACTCTCTTACTTAAAGGTTTAGTGAATTGATTCAACGACATCATGTGTCACCTCCTGTTTGTTATATAACGCAGGTGACAGTTCAGTTAAGGTTGTGAAACTTTTGCCAATCCATTGGTCATAGATATTTTGCCAAGCTCGCTCAGTGTTACTGATATGAATTTCAATAGCCTTTTCCTCAAATGGATAGGCGAGCTCTTCAAGCAATATTTCGTACTCTTCCAGCGCTAATTCATCTAGGTCACTAGGGCGCTCAGAGTCCATAACATCAGCCGCTAACTGGCGATACATTTCAGCTAAGTTAAAGGTCGCTTGCGGCACATATTGTGCTCGTTGAAAGTCCAACACTTGCTGGTAATAACCAATAGCTTGTTTCATCGCGTCTTGTTTACGCTTCAAGGTTTTATTTAATGGCGCGGTTAGCTTAATCGCGATAAATGTTTGCTGGTGTGCTTGGGCTAATTCAGAAGCTGCAATAGAGGCAATTTCAATTTCTCGCCCAGCAAAGGTATTCGCTTTAGCTTGCTGCTTGGCGTGGAAGGCTAATATCTGGCGATACCAGTAATATTCCTTGTTGGGCTCGTTAGAAACTTGATAAAACTCGCTCATTTTAAGGCGTACTTCTTGTGCTACATCAAAAGGCTCAGGGTAATCTTTAGCGTATGTTCGATAGGTTAAGCGGGCTTTTTCGGTTTCGCCTGCTTTGAGGTAGTACTCCGCAGCAGTATATTGCGCCTCACGCTTTAGCGCTCCTTTGGGTTCATTGGCAACAATAATCAACAGTTGCTCAGCAGCCAATTCCCATTGTTCTAATGCTTCATATGACTGAGCAAGTTTTGCTGGGATTGATGCACTGAATTGATGTTTAGGGTAACGCTTTTGAAATGGCACCAATACCGTAATAGCTTGTTGCCATTGCTGTTGCGAAAGCAAGATATTCGCCGCTTCAAACTCGCCACTGACTGCATATTTTGATTCAGGCACAGCTTTGCTAATCCGTAATAAATCGACAACAGCAAGTTGCGGATTGTCGTTCTTGTTAGCCTGTGCTTGGAAGTAAATGCTTGATGCTAATAAATCGCGCATTTCAACTCGTGATGTCGCTTGCTGCGCTGTCGGTGTTTGACTGACACTTAAATATTTTAACGCCAGATTATAAGATTGCTCAGCAAGGGCATATTGGCTTTGCTGATATAACCCGTGAGCATATAACTGAGTCACAAGTTGTACTTGTTTTAATTGAGTTTTAGGCAGCTGTTTACCGTGCTCTACTGGATTGATAACACTTGATTTATCTAGGGCGATATAAGCCTGAGGTTTTTGTACACTGGCTAATTCATCAGGTGTTTGTCGCGCTACTACCGCTATTTGTTCTGCACTTTTCTCAGAGGGTTGATTAATGACACCGTGAGTCACTAATACAAATTCGCTGAACTGGGCTAAATCCAGGTAATTTTTCGATGCAAATGAATATTGGGCGCCGTGAGTTGCAAGCTCTAGAGCGCGTTTATCATCTGGATAGTTGGCGATAAACTGTTTATCTAAGGCGACCCTCTCTTGGACAACTACCTGAGTGCTATCCAAATTTGCATTAGCTTGATTTTGCAGCGGCGTTAGGATTTCTCGAATTGTGATTGTGGTTGCATAAGCAGCCTGCTTTTTGAGGGCTATCTGCTCTTGGTTTAGCTGCTTATTTGGTTGGCTTAAGTGATCAGCTTGTTGGTTTGGCTGGTCTGCTTGAACCGAATCATCAATAGAACTGATTTCACCATAAGCGATAGTTTTATAACTGTTAAGTGCTTGTCTAAATTGCTTGGCTTCAAAATTAGCATCAGCAAACAGGTATTCATCAGTGTGAATATCTTTGCTGAGTAAGCTGCTTGCCTGTGGCAATTTTGCGAGTTGTAAGTAAGTACTTAATGCATTTGCAGCCGCTTTAAAAGCGCTTACTCGGCCAATGCCTGCAGGCTGATTTTGCGCGTTGGCGTAAACTCTGCGGCTATGCTCATCACTAAATGCCAGTAAATGAGGCAGTAACTCTTGTTGATGCTTTGCACTTGCTTGACTCCAAAAAGTGCTATTTAACCCGTACTGGTTAATATAATCATTTTTGAGTTTATGCATTGAAGCAAATTTACCTTGGCGCTGATAAAGCTCAAGTAAAGCCAATGAGTAACGAGCAGACCAAATGTTATCTTGTGCCAAATCGATATAGGCTTGATAGGCCAGCTCTGCATCATGTTGCAGCTCTTGTTTCAGTAAGAATTTTGCTAAGTTATCAAATAGAACATGTTGATAAATAGGTAAGTAACGCGTGTCTTGTTTTGATGTCACCAGTGCAACTAAGGATACGGATTGTTGCTGCTGACTGAGTGAAATACTTAAAACTCGCTGCGCATCAATTGCTAGGTTTTGCTCGCGACTGCTCAAACTGGCAAAACTGAAATCCGTTGCGGTTAACTCATTTTGCTTTGGTTTATGGTTAGCTAAAATCGTATCGAACACGGCTAAAAAGGTACTATCAGCCTCAGGTAAGCGATTCAGTTTAAACAGTGACCAGCCAGACATATAAATGCTGTTGAGTAAATATTTATCATTGTTATCAGCTGATTGAACCTGTTTATAAGCGCTTATCGCAGCAGGGTAATCTTGCAAGTTGTAATAGATTTCGCCGCGCCTAAAGTTAAGCTCCGCTAAATATTGAGTGTTAGGGTAGCGGGATAATAACGATTCCATCTCGATTAAGCTTTCATCTAGCTGGCCTTGCAAATCTAGCGCTTTTGCCAGTTGATACTGCAGATGCTCGTTATCAGCGCGATTAGGGTAGCGCTGTAATAGTGTTTGATACTCAGCTATTAATTTTACTAGCTGTTGATCGTTTTGCTTGAATTGTTGCAAAGCTTTTTGCTCTGCAGCTAACGGGTTAACCCCTGTATCTTCATCAAGAACTGTGGTTTCAAGCTCACCAAACATTTGCTCTTCAAGATTTTCAGTCTTAATTTGAACCAGACGATATTCAACGTGTGTTCTGACTTCTGGGTTGGGTTCTAATGTCAGTAATTGCTGATAAATTTGCGCAAGTTTTTGGCTTCGCTGCGCTTTTGTCAGAGCAAGTGAGTCCAATGAAACTTGGGGTTGTTGTTTGGCTAAATCAGTTAATGTCGCTCTTTTGGGATTGTTATTAGCTTGAGTATCTAGGGTGCTTTTACAACCGCTGACGCCAGCAATGATCATGCAGCTAACGAGTAGAGATAGCGTTGGTTTTGATGGGGTCATTATAATTTCTCCCCATTTATAACAGGTTGGGACATTTGCTCTAATACAGCCGCCATTTCATGGCGAGAGGCCAGTAATAACTGTTCAAGCTGAATTTGTTGCTCAGAAACAAAGGCTGAGATTTTTTGTTGAATTTGAGCTTTGGTTGAGGATTCAAGTGCTGCGATATTTTGAATTGTTGTAACCAGTCTCGTTTCTGCTTGAGCTTGGCGCTGCTCAAACGCAGTGGTTTGTTGCTGAGAATTGGCTAACTGAGCAAAGCGTTGTTGCTGCAGACTTACCAGTACGAGTTGTTGGTCGACTTGTTTAAGTAATTTTTTATGTTGCCATAACCTTTGAGGAAATTGCTGTTGCAACTCCCAGTTAAGGACTGCTTTAACGCGGTTTAGTCTTTGTTGATACTCTTCAGTGCTGCGCTGACCACGAATAGCCTTGATAACGTTTTCACTTTCATTGACGCGTTTAAGCCATGCTTGCTCTGCGTCATTGGCAAAAATATCTGCGTTTTCTTGTGCCTCAGCCTCAGTAATCATTTGTGCTAACAGCTGCTTTTGATTGGTTAACTGCTGAATCAATTCAGGATACTGGGTTTGGCTTTGCTGTTCGATGATGCGAGCTTGACGCTGTTTATTGAGTGTTAAGCTCTCTTTTATCCAGGCATTTTTTTGCTGCTGACGGTCAATATTGCTCGTTAACAGTGATAACTCAGATAAGGTATCGATATCGTGTTTCAGCTCTGGATTTTCTAAGGCTTTTTGCAGCCATTGACCATTAGCTCCCGTTTGAGCGTTTACATTACTGTTGAACAATAATGGCGTTAATTCTGTTTGCTTAATATCGGTATGAAAGCGTGCTAAGTCAGCTAATTGTTCAACATAGAGTTGCTCGGCTTGTTGATAGCTATATAGGCTCTCAGAAAGTGTGTTTTGCTGTTTGATTTGAGCAGAAATGAGTAATGCTGATTGCCAACCGAGCTGGGAGTATTGATAGTCACGTTTTAATAAATCAAGCAATGCCAGTGAAGTGTCATATCGCTTGATCTGCTGAGCTGAGAAGGCAAATAGAAATAGTGCAGACTCAGTGTAAGGACTGTGCTCAGGAAAATCTTGTAATTGATCGAATGCTGCTTGGTATAGACCTTGTTTAACATACAGTTGGGCTAACAATAATTGAGCATAATCATTAATGGCTTGCTGCTGGATTTGTTTGTCTGCCTTTAATTCATCAGCTGTCATTATGCTTATGTCAGTGATTTCTTTATTAACATTTTTACTAGAAACTTGAGCTCGTTGTTGTGGACTCTTTTCGGTAAATAAGCTTTGCCAGAAATTCGTTTCAGTTGCTGCTACGTTTATGTTTTTAATGCGTACCAGCAGTGTTTCTGCGCGTTGATAATCCTTTGCTTGCATCAATTGCAGTGCTTGGTTAAGCATGACGTAAGCAGATAATGCTGACTTTGCAGTTAATTCAGTATCTGCTTGGTTTGATCCCGCGGCTGACTCATCAAGTATTTTCGCTGAAGGAGTCACAGATGCAGGCCAATATGCCAATTGATGTAGGATCTGATATTGCTCAGCATATGAAGCAGGCAGTTGAGTGATATTAGCGAGGGTTTGCTGGGCAGCACTGTGTTTACCTTGCTCTATTTGTTGTTCTGACAACTGTAGTAGTGCGATAAGCTTTAGCTCATCAGCTGAGGTGGCAGTTTTATTGCCTTGCTTATCTTCGGTTGGTGGCTCAATACCTGCCAACTTATCGTTTGCTTGTTGTTGAATTAATGCTTGCTCGAACGTGGCCAACGTCTCAGTAGCTTGATGATGTAAACCGATGGATACCTGTAAGCCAGCTTCAAACAAATGGCTTTTTGCGGTATCAGCATCAAAGCGCTGTCTGTTTAGGCTAACTTGGCTTAATGCGGCGTTGTAATCACCTTCAAAATAAAAGTATAAGGCTTGGCGATAAAGTTTATTGCGCAGGTTAGCTTGCTGAGCAAGGGTTAAATTAGTTGCAGCCGTTGAATGAGCAACTTCAGTTGGTTGCTTATTTAGTTCATCAGTTGAGACATCAGTGGGCATATCAGCACTGATAGCTGCAGTTGAAAAACAGCCGCTAACGATAAACAGTATTATCGCTTTTAGCTGAGGCGTTGCTACTGCATAGCGGCTAAAATCACGGAAAGCTTGGTTCATATTAACTGGCATAACCGTTATAAAACCCACTCTTCAACTTTCACATCTGCACGATAACTGGATTCATTATCTTCAAGTTTCAATTCCACCATCACGGTTTCATCTGTCTTTTCAAATTGATGAGTCACTGCTCTTTGTACGGTGCGACCTTCTGCATCAACACCGGTAAAAATAGCGGTAAGCTGATGCTGTCCCATTTTCAAATTGCCCATATAGACTTTTTGAATGCCGCCTTTTTCCAGTGCACGACGTTGGCGTTGGGTATATAAAAAACCGGCTACATTTTGCTGATTAATTTTTAGCTCGACACTGTCTAGGGTAAAAAAACGTCCAATATCCACTGACACAAATACAGCTATTTGAGTGCTTGCGGGGAACAATAAGTCTTCTTCAAGAATGAATAAATCACGATTTAATTTAATGACTTGGCTTTTGATGTTTTCAAGATCGCTTGCTACCTGACTCTGACTATCAGCGCTAACATTACCATTAGTCATTGCATTAGCACTCGCGTCATTATCAGTATTGGCTAACGCGGCATTTGGCTGCATCGCGCTCCAGAAAATGGCTATAAATAGCCCCAAAGTGAGCCATATTTTAAAATTTGTAGATGACTTAACAGTGTTACCCTGCGCTGTACCTTGTCCAGTACCTTGATCTGTGTTGTTCATATTTCTACCTTGAAAATGGGCTAAATCGCTAACATTACGCAAAATGATTAAAAGTAAACGCTATAAAAAGCGCGGATGACGTTAGCGGAAAAATTGTAAAACGGTTCGTTACCTACGCCACCATCAGCAGTGGGATCTCTAAAGTTGTTGTAGTCGAAGGTGATGTAGTCCCATTGAATACTGGCTTCTGAACGAGTATCTCCAAAAGATAAGCTTTCAGGCATTAAATAAGTGACACCTAGGCCTAAGGTTAAGTCATTAAAGTCACTTAACTCTTTATCGCGGGCTAGGTAGTTTTGTGCATCTTGATAAGGGAATAAGTCACTATAAAATTCAGCTTGAGTTTGCTGGTAGTAACGCACTTTAAATTCAAGTTCTAAGAAGTCACCAATAGGGTGGCGGTATCCGAGTTCGACATCATTAGCATCAATTTCCCAGCTGTCGTTGAAGTAGCGATAATGAAAAAATAACGCCGCGCGATAGGGCAGAAAGTAGCTTGCCGATAATTTGGTTGAAAACGAGTTACGAGTCTCTGGATAGATTTCTGACTGATAGCCAACACCGGATGGGTTAGTTGTATCTATGTAGCGTACCGTACGGTATGGGTTATTGAGGTAACCTTCGTCAGCAATGGCTTCAAAGTTAAGTTGCGCGGTTAAGTTGCGAGTTAAAATTTGACTTATGCCTGCGCGAATACGGTACTGCTGGCTTTGTTCTTCAAATTGGTCATCGCCATTGCGGCGTATTTCATTATCACCATATGACACACCAAGACTTAAATTGGTTAAATCGCCAAAGGTATCTTGAGATACATTAACACTAAAGGATTGTGCGAGGTAATCGTCTTCATCACTCTGGCGGGCATTAAAGGTCATTAAGGTCTTATCGTTGAGGTATTCGACCCCAATTTGGCCTTCATGGCGCTTTTCGCTATATGGACTTGCTGTACTGAGCACATCTACAGAGGCCGAAGAAATGCTATCGAGGTAGTAGTAGCCAGTAAACGCCAATGATTCTGAGGTCTTTTTTCGAAGCAATACCGAAGGACCGTCAATTTTCATCCCGCCGCCTTCATAGCTGTGATAAAGCACATCAGCGCGATCAGGCTCTAGCACTGCTGCTAGGCTGAGTGGCGAGCAGAGAATTAATCCTGTCAGTGTGGCTGTCTTTAATAAGCACTTGAGCATCTTAGTTACAACCACAGCCACCGCCTCCAGTTCCTTCTGCTCCGCGAGCAGACTCACGGGCCTCCAATACATGCGCTACGTGCATATTGGCAATGGGATGCCTACCAAATCGCATAATAGGATCGGCAAGGTTTTGGCGTTCATAAGGTTTTACCCAAGGTTCTATGTCTAAACTTGAGCAGCCCGATATTATGAATAGTGACGACAGGGCCGTTATGAGCATGAGCATTTTTTTGATTGGATTCATCATAGGGTTACTCTCTGATCAGCTTTTTAATCGCAGCGGCGTATTTTTTCTCGTAACCGTCTTGATAACCTAAGAACACATATCGCACTTTGCCGTCGCGATCTACAATCACAGTCGTTGGCATGGCTTTTACATCGTAGGTCTCAGATAGGCTGTTTGTTTCGTCAAAAAAGATGTCAAAACTTAAATTAAGATCGGCTAGAAAGTCTTTACCTGCTTGGTTTTCTTGCTCAACATTGACGCCCCAAACGGCAACGCCTAAATCTCGATATTTGTCTTCAAGCTTTTGCAGTACTGGCATCTCTTTTCTACAAGGTCCACACCAAGATGCCCAGAAGTTAATCAGGATGATATTGCCGCGCTGCTCAGAGAGTTTAAGGTTCTCACCTTGCATGTTTTTTAAGGTGAAATCTGGTGCCATATCGCCTTCTGATAACGCATTGGCTTGAATCGATACACTTAAAGTAAATAGGGTAAACAGGGCAATGAACCCACGCTTAAATAACATCATTGATAATCCTTTATTTCTTATTATTTAATTTTTGTTTAACTCTTTTTCGAGCTAGGTTGTGACCAACGGCTATAGATTAAAAATAAACAGCAATACCAGTAGAAAAGGTTAAATTGTGCGTCGTTTTTGATGAGCCTGTTATTTGAGTGTCAAAGATGTAGTCACTCATCGCCAGATCCCATGCAACCCAGTCATTAAGAAAAACGCGGTAGTTAGCGGTTAAGTTCACCGTAAATTGTTCATCACCGGCAAACTCAGTGTTACCACCACCGACTTCAAAGGAGAACACACTGTTAAAGACTAAATCTTCACTGAAAAATATTTCACCAGGTAGAAGGTTATAACCAATATTGAGACCGTAGTAGGTCATTTCGCGCTCTTCATCTGTCAGTAAAGGTGCGGTGTTAGCAAGCTTTTCAAAACTGGTATATCCGCCTTCAGCGACTGCATATCTGCCTTTGACATAAAAGTGTTCACTGATGTGATACCCCAGATGTGCACTAATCCAAGGGCTATTTTCAAAGTCCTCAATTGACATCAAGCCACCTTGAATACCGACCTCGAAATTTTCGGTATCCAATACATCATCGAGTACTTCGCGGCGCTCAACATCGGCTTTAACTCCGACGGTATTTGATTGGCTAGCTTCAGCTGAAAGTGCAATGGCGCTATAGCCCATGCCTAAAGTGACGATACTTAGGGTTAAACAAGATTTAATTGCGTTTTTTACCATGGTATTAATGCTTATTTTTGTTGTTATCGCTGTTTTCATCATTGCCTTCATTATTCCCATGCCCATTAGAAAAAGACGCTAAAGCCGACTTTCCAAGATTGAAGTTGTTCATTTTCATCTCTGTCGGTTAAGGCCAACGAGAGTTTATATTCGGCGCGTAAGATAAAGTTACGTGCGAGATGGTATTTAACCCCAGCCGCTGCACTCATTAAGGTGCTTTGACGTGATTCAGAATCCGCGATAACACTGTGAGGCTTAGTGTTGATAATGCCGCCACCTATGCCAATGTAAGGGACCAAGGTAAATTCAGGAAAAGGATGGCTGTAAAGCATGGCTTCAAATAAGTCACTATCAGAAATGCTACCTAAGGCTTTACCTGCAGATATTTCAGCACTAAAAACAGGGGTGAAAACATAGCCTAAGTGCACGTTATAAAAGTTAGCGCCTTCAAGGTCGCCATACATTACGCCCGATTCCCAGTCTCTTTGCATAAAGGCTTCAGTGCCAATGACATGCTGGTTAACCGCTTCACCATGTTGGCTGAGTCCGCGTAAGTCATCTTCATGAAACCAACCTTCAATGCCACGCTTATCACGGACTTTGAGCCAAGATGTTCGTTTGAGTAGTACACTGACCTGTTCATGTTGCTCAACAACATGTACGACGGGATAGCCTGCACTTGGGCCTGAATGAAGCTCAACAAAGGGAACATCAATGGTTAACTGCGCCGCCGAGGATTCAGCGTGAGCAAGGTTGGAGTTCAATAACGTTAAACAGAGTAATGTACCTGCCAACATGAATTTGAAAGGGCAGGCGAAATTAAACATAGTTTCCTTTTTGTAACATCATCAGTCCTTGTTTATTGTTGTTTTTATTTGGCTTTTAACTTTGTTGTTATCAAGGTTTTTCTTATCAAGCCGTCTCTTACCAAGGTTGCTCTTATTATGGCGGCTGTTATCAAAAGTCTTTTCGACTAATCTTGAGCGTAAAAAGGGGTGTTGTAATACTGAGCCCCAATATCTATCCATTCGCTTAATAATTTAAGTTCGTCGGCTGTCAGCATATTTTGATGGGTTTCATCATTCATGGTATTAAAAAACCTGCTACTGGCTCTGGCACCATTAGTCGAGATAATTGCTGGTACATTCACTGTGGTTAATACAGGAATTGGATTACCTTCGGCATCGAGTATCAATTCACCATCGGCATCCAGTTGATAAACCACGTTACCATCGGCATCTAGCACTTCGACTAGTTTGTCGATAACGATCCCATCCACTTCTTCTTGTTCGACATCATTAAAAAATAACTCACGATAACTCGTTAGGTGAGCGATTTGATCTATTGATGGAGCTGCAATTAATTCAAGCTGACCAGCTGGCACCTGGGCAAGGTTATTATCATCGACATTGCTATGGCACACGGTGCAAGTGTTATCCGCAAGGACCTCTAAGGTGTCTTCGTCTATGGCTAAACGAGGTAAATCCCAAAGGGGCTGAATATGTTCTTCATAGTTGATTTGAATGCGGCAATATGAGGTCCAATTATTAAAACATTCACTGCCATTTGGTGCAGGGGTTGTTAAGTTTTCATAACTCAGATTCATACTCGGGTTTGGCGCTGAGATAGCTGGATTAGTCCAAATATCATCGTAACGTAGGCTCGCCGATAGCTCTGCAATGCCATTGACCATGGCATCGGCCTGCGCCATGGTTTGACCTTGTATTGGAATAATATTGCTGCTGGCATTAGGGTATGCAGAGCCACCAATCGCCCCTGTGTTAATGCTGTCTGCTTGGGCATCATAACGGCCATGAGGTAATTGGCTGTTAGCCGTGTGACAACCCATACATTGCAGGGTTTCACCGGCTTGTAAACTTATCCATTGGCTGTGGCGACCACCAATGCGTTGGCCGTTGCTATCTAAGACACTGATGGCCAATGGCACATTTGCAGGGACTTTAATTTTCACTGAGCCGTCTGGCTGAATTGGGGTGTAGCCAATAACTTCGCGCATTAATTGATTTCGGCTGCGGCCAAAATCGGTATTGGCAATATCTCGAACTTCATCAGGTGGCATAGGTACGCCGCGGACGACTTTTAAAAAGCGCGCTGGTAATTCACTGGCTGGGGTTAATGAAGGATCGCTTAATCGACTAATACCGCCTTGATTACTGCTGCTGTCTTGACCATCAAAATCATATACGCTGCGAATGTGAATTGCCGCAGCGAGTTCTTGGTGCAACTGTGGATCAAGTTCATTACCAACCACTTGATCGGCGATAAAGGCTTTAGGTTGCGATGAAGGCTGCATCACTAACGCTTCAGTAATCACTTTACCTTCTTCGCTATTGGCGACTAACTGCTGAGTACCGTCGGCATCGTTAAGTAGCCAAAGCTCATATAAGGGATCGGCAAGTGTTAAGGTTTGATCCAGTAACTGTTCATCAGTTAATTGACCACATGCACGGATTTGTTCTTCAACAACAACCCGACAAAGATCCCAACTCAATAAATAACGTTGGCTGTTATCAGGTAATGGATATAAATGAGTTAAGCGCCCAGAAGGAGATAGCGCGTCTGCGAAGTTAAATTTAAAATCAAAACTGAGCGGTAAATCGCTTATCGCATTGTTAGTTGTGTTGTCGGTTTCGCCCGATACCGCAGTGGCTTGCTGGTTATCAATATACTCATCGATATTGATTGTCACAGGCCTTTTTTGATAACTCATTTCATCCTGTGATGACAGCAGCATTAGTATATTGCCATTTGGTAATTGCTGCGGTTTAACAAACTCAATTTGTTCATCTTGCTCATCGAGAGTCATCTGATGAGAATGCCAGCCGAACATTAATTCATTCTCAGTGCCATCTGGATTCATTTTGTAGAGGTTAATACCATGGTCGCTACCCATGTCATCCCAACGGCTATAGAGGATTTGTCCATCTTGCAATACCAGTGGGTAGAAATCATGACTAAGATTGAAGGTCAGTTGCTCAATACCGCTACCATCATCGTTCATTAAATGGATGTTGAACGTTTCGTTATCGCGGCTTTCATCGAGAGCGGTGTATTGCGGTTTACCTTCATCGAGTAAAATGGCTCGTGATAAGCGCTGGCGGGTTGAGGCAAATATAATCCGTCCATCAGGGAGAAAGGATGCCATCAAGTCATCACCTTGTTCGGCAGTCGTATCACTGTCTATTAATCGGGTCAGTGATTGGTCAGATAATTGGTAACGCCATATATTCCAACTTGGTTGCTCATCTTCGTCGGCATCAGCAATTTCTGGCGCGCGAATAGAGACTAAAAATTGTTGACCATCATCAGAGACTGATAAATCACGAATATCTATGCGTTGGATAGTATCAGGATCTTCGGTGATTAAATCGGCAAAAAGTTCGGCGGTGATATTGGTAACGGGTGAGTCAGTAAACGCATTTCGTTTTACAAATAATTGTGCCCCAGGATTAAATTGGCTTGGGTTTCTACTTTGAAAACTAGCGGATTCTGGGTTGTCATCACTGGGCTGGGTAATGAGATCGCGCTGAATGTAAACCACAGGGTATTCAACTAAAACAGGATCAGGCTGTTCATCCTTAAGCGCAGTATCCGTGTTACAACCGCTAACAAGAAGAAACGCCATTAATGCTTGATAACTAGAAGCTTTATAGCCTAAAACTTTATTGTCAAAAGTTTTACGGCCTAATCCCTTTAAGCCGAAAAATGGCTTCATTTATTACCCTTAATATATAATTGTTATTATTGTTATCGTTACATAGTTAAAATGTAATAACTCTTGACATTATTGCCGCCTAGTCTCAGTGTTTCAATACTTTTTAATAAAAATTATTTTGCCAAGTAAAAAATAAAGTTAACAAAAATAAAAACAACAAGCTTTATGATTCCCGAAATACTTATCATTGTCTGCGTTTTTATAACTCTGCCGCTTAAGGCGTTTGTTGGCTGAAATAACGACAAGGAGACAGTATGAAGAGGCAACTTTGTACGGTGAAAAGTCAACGATTTTCAAATAAATTCAATGTGCTAAGAACGCAATTAACACTGAATAAAACCCGAGCCTTTTTGCATAAATTAACACTAGGTTCAATAATTGTTTTTGCTCCTTTGTCTCATGCTGGGACGTTAGAGCAAGCTAAGCAATTACATGATCGTATCGCCGGTGTTCCCGCATCTGAACAAACTCTCAATGATATAGCGCAATTACTCGGCGATAGTAAACCGATAGAAGCGGCTTATTTAGCAATGGAAACCCCAGCTTTTTATTCCACGACCTTAAAATTGTTCGCCACCCCCTGGACTAATATCGATCAAGACAGTTTTGCACCACTAAATGATTACAGTGCAACTGTAATTGGTGCGGTACGAGATGACGTTGATTTCAGGCAGGTACTGCAAGCCGATATGGTGTATGTGGGGAAGAACAGCCTTAATTTACCAGCCTATAGCACCAGTAATAACCAACATTACCAATCATTAGAAGATCAGTTTATTGATTTAAAAGATGGCTTGGAGCGAACCAGTCAGTCTAGCTTAAATGGTTTGCCAAGTGATGCTACAGCAGGCGTTCTAACCAGTAGAGCGGCTGCCAAAGCATTCTTTTATTTAGGTACAAACAGAGCCATGGTGCGTTTTACCTTAATGAATCATTTGTGCACTGATTTAGAGCCCCTAAAAGATAATACCCGTTCACCTGATAGAATTCGCCAAGATGTTAGCCGCAGCCCTGGTGGCGATAGTCGCTTATTTATCAATAACTGTTTAGGTTGCCACAGTGGCATGGATCCATTAGCTCAAGCGTTTGCATTTTATCAATATGATTTTAACCTTGAAGCCGATCCGGTTGGTGATAATGGGGCTATTGCTTACAACCAAAGTGGCCAAGTTGACCCCGATACAGGCACCAGAGTGCAAGGTAAATACCATATTAACTCGACCAGTTTCCCTTACGGTTATGTCACTGAAGATGATGAATGGCATAACTATTGGCGTGAGGGGGTTAACCAAAAGCTTGGCTGGGATGAAACCCTTGAAGGTAAAGGCTTTGGTGCTAAGTCATTAGGTGAGGAGTTTGCTAATAGCCAAGCTTTCGCTCAGTGCCAAGTAAAGAAAGTATTTAAAACCGTGTGCTTACGAGATGCAGAGTCCAATGAGGATATTAACCAAATTGCGGCGACCACTGAGTCTTTTCAACAAAACTCATATCAACTTAAGCGTGTATTCGCTGAAGTTGGCAACTACTGCATGGGAGAGTAACGGTGAAATTATCTCAAAAAACCTTATCTAGCCTCTCGGTGCTGAGTTTATGTTTAACCCTCACGGCATGTGGCGGCGGTGACGTAGAAAGTAATCCGCCTCAGCAGCAAGAACCAGACTCTGGCGTGTATACCGGTCCTGCACCTGCCACTGAAGACATTCAAAAATATAAAGTCTCATTGTGGGACAATATCTCAACTCAAAATCGCTGTGGAGCCTGTCATACTGAAGGTAATCAAGCGCCATATTTTGCCAGTCGAGAAGACGTTAACGACGCGTATGCTGCGACTAATCCGCTGGTTGATTTAACTGATCCAGCTTCATCTCGGTTAGTTGAAAAAGTGGCTGGTGGCCATAATTGTTGGTTAGACAGTGATAGTGCCTGTGGTGAAACCATGACCTCGTGGATCAAATTGTGGTCAGATGAACGGGTCAGTAGCGCCAATACGATTGAGTTAACTGCGCCAGTCATTCGAGAGCCAGGTTCAAGCAAAAGTTTCCCAGATGACAGTGCGCTATTTAGCCAACATGTTTACCCCATTGTTAGTCAGTACTGTGTTGATTGTCATAACGAAGGAGCGACTTTTGCTCAGTCACCTTTCTTTGCAAGTAACGATATAGCTCAAGCTTACGAGTCGGCTAAAAATGTCATCAACATCGATGAGCCATCTCAGTCTAGATTAGTGGTTCGTTTAGGCAGTGAGTTTCATAACTGTTGGACAAATTGCCAAGAAAATAGCAATGAAATGCTTGCGGCTGTTACTGCGATGAGTGATGCAATTGCTGTCGATGAAATTTCACCAGAAATGGTGGTGTCTAAATCACTACGCTTAACGGATGGTATTACCGCTTCAAGTGGTGGTCGATTTGAAACGGATGTCATTGCCTTATACCAGTTTAAAACTGGCGAGGGTTCTACTGCATACGATACCTCTGGTATCGCGCCAGAAGCGAATTTATCGCTGACGGGTGATGTTGAATGGCTCGGCAGTTGGGGCTTATCTTTTACCAATGGTAAAGCGCAGGCCAGTACCGCCAACAGTAAGAAACTCCATGATTTAATCACCTCAACTGGTGAGTTTTCAGTTGAAGCTTGGGTCACACCAAATAATGTCACCCAAGAAGGGCCTGCAAGAATCGTCACTTATTCAGCGGGTGATGATGCACGTAACTTCACATTAGGCCAGAGCCAATATAACTATGACTTTATGCTGCGCACTGAAGCTTCAAGCACCAATGGCGAACCAGCCTTAAGTACGCCAGATGCCGATGAAGTGTTGCAAGCGACACTGCAGCATGTGGTATTAACTTATAACGCTACAGAAGGACGAAAAATTTACGTCAATGGCAACTTAATTGAAGTGGCTGATGAAGATATTGCGCCGTTGGCATCTTGGGATGACAGCTTTGCGTTGATTTTAGGACGAGAGGCTTCAAACCAACATGTCTGGCAGGGTGATATTCGTTTGTTGGCGATTTATAACCGCGTACTAGAGCAAGAACAAATCAGCCAAAACTATGATGTTGGTGTAGGTGAGAAATTTTTCTTGCTGTTCTCGGTAAGTCATTTAATTGATTTACCCAATACCTATGTGATGTTTGAAGTCAGCCAATTTGATAATTACAGCTATTTATTTACTGGCGCTTCATTGGTGAATATCGATGGGACGCCAGTGGCTGAAGCATTTGATATGCGTTCAGTTCGTATCGGGATTAATGGTAAAGAAAGTGCCCAAGGACAAGCTTATTCTAACGTAGATTTAGCCATTGAAAGCGGTCAGGCGTTAGCTGAACCTATGTCGCTGTCGGCATTAGGCACTATTATTGGTCTCGAAAAAGGTGCCAGTCAGGATGAGTTTTTCCTCACTTTTGAGCAAATCGGTGAACATGAAAATGTGGTTGTGCCTGGGGTGGTAATCACACCTGATGAGTTGCCCGCAAGTACCGAAACCGCGCAAATAGGCTTAAGAAACTTTGCTGAAATTAACCACTCAATGAGTGAGTTAACTGGTGTACCTCAGCAAACAACCAAAGTGTTTGATACCTATGCGCTGGTAAAAAGCCAACTGCCGAGTGTCGAAAATATCGATACCTTTATTTCTGCACAGCAAATGGGTGTGACGCAACTGGCAATTGCCTATTGTGATGTCGCCATTGATGACGATAGCTTACGCAGCGCTTGGTTCCCTGATATTGACTTCACGCAAGAGCCAAACGTGGCATTAAGCAGCGCAGAAAGACCTAACTTGCTCAACCCGTTAATTGGTCAACTTATGCCGCTGAATTTATCGAGTCAGCCAGATGCTAACTTGGTTTATAACGAGCTGGATTCACTCGTCAGTAATTTGTCTGTGTGTGGCACAAACTGTAATGCAGAACGAACCCAAACTATTGCTAAAGCATCATGTGCAGCAGTGTTGGCAAGTGCTGTGATGTTGATTCAATAGGAGCGTAATGATGATAAAAATACCCACACAGATTACGACGTTTCCAATATTGAATATCGACAATCAAGCGGCGGCAAAAAAGAGTTTAAAAGGACTTCAACATGACTAAACGTACTCATCTTCACCCTGATAGTCCTTTATTGTTTTCCGATCATCGTAAACCCATGACTCGCCGTGAGTTTATCTCAACGGGCCTGGCAAAAGGTGGCCAAGCGGTCGCGGGTTTATCATTAATGAGCATGTTTGCTAACCCAAACCAAGCCAATGCTGCATTGTCTTCTGACCTAGAAGCATTGCGAGACTCATGCGGTATTAGCGTACAAGGGGCGGGTAAAATTCCGTTTATCAGTTTCGATTTAGCGGGCGGCGCCAATATTGCTGGCTCAAATGTGCTGGTTGGTGGCGCAGGTGGTCAGCAAGATTTCTTGTCGACAGCTGGCTATAACAAGCTGGGTTTGCCCGGTGATATGGCGCCATCGATTGCAAACCCTGATGTTGGTATGTCTGATTTTATCAATACAGATTTAGGTTTGGCTTTTCATTCCGACTCTGCATTTTTACGTGGCATATTGGAAAAGGTTTCAGCCGATACCGCATCACGGATTAATGGTGCGGTGATCCCTTGTCGTTCTGATAACGATACGGGTAATAACCCACATAATCCTATGTATGCTATTGCGGCGGCTGGTGCTAATGGCTCGCTGATGCCACTCATTGGCTCGCGCAGCACTGACTCTGGTGGCAACTCAATGGCAGCGGCTAATTTTGTCGATTTGAGTATGCGCCCAACTAAAATCGATCGACCGTCTGATGTGACTGGGCTTGTGGATGTGGGGGATTTGTTTAACTTATTATCTCAGCGCGATGCCGTAACGGTAATGGAAAGCATCCAGCGCATTAGCGCCCAGAAAATGGCCTCGGTGAACACTCAAGTGACTCGTGATGATGTGATTAAAGACTTAGTCAATTGTGGCTATGTGAAAAGTGCTGATTTAGCCGATCGCTTTGGTGATCCATCGACGCTTAATCCTGTGTTAGATCCTGACATTGTGGGCCCAAGCGGTATTTTTACCATTAATGAATTTGATTCAGAATCAGAGTTCCAAAAAACCGCTTCTATTATGAAACTGGTGGTTAATGGATTCTCTGGTGCTGGCACTGTCACTATGGGGGGGTTTGACTATCACACTGGTGAGCGTGGTACTGGTGAGTTACGAGATTTACGCGCAGGGCGTTGTATGGGCGCATGTTTGGAATATGCCGCTCGTCGCAATCAACCTTTGATGATGTATGTATTCAGTGATGGCTCGGTTGCCAGTAATGGCCGCATTGATGACTCAATGGAAGGGCGAGGCAAGGGCGAATGGACGGGAGATAACTCATCTACAGGTGCATCTTTCTTCTTGGTGTATAACCCAGCGGGTAAGCCACAATTAATGGGCGCAAGTGCCGATCAAATGGCGCAAAACCAACAAATCGGCTTTATGCGCTCAGATGCCTCAGTAGATACCGCATCGGCGCCATCGGCAAATAACGTGAACTTGCTGGTGGATACGGTGTTGCTTAACTACATGGCGTTACATGGTGAACAAGGCCAGTTCAATATGGTGGCACCAAGACAAGGTTTGGGTAACAGTGCGATGTTAGATTCGCTAACAGCGTTTCAGCCGATAGTTTGATTAAAATATAAGTTTATTTTGCTGGTTAAATTGAAAGGCTCAGAGGTTTTCTCTGAGCTTTTTTGTTTTTATATTTGTTTTTAACTTTGTTTTTAAATTTAACTAAAATCAGAATCAAAGTCGTGGCGCTTCGCCCACACCCGACGAAAGGGAAACAACAGCATTTCCCTTCTCGACATCCCTTGCCGCCCCAACGAAATTACTCTTTCAAAGCGAGTAAGCTTCATGCTTATTCGAAAATAGCTAACGCTTCCGATAGGCCATCCATGGCCAAACGAAAGCTAGCCTGACGTCCTGTCAGGCTTACGCCATTTTCTTCAACACATTTCAGCAATTTCAATGGGGAACATCAAGCCTGCAACTTCGGTTGTAGTTCCAAATTTTTTTGAAGTTAATTTTATTTGTTTTTTAATGCTTTTGATCTCCTTTGAATATTCAATTTGAATTGAGGTAAGTAAGAAAATCGCGTGAGTCCAGACATGGATGTCTGGCTAGCTTTCGAGGGGAAGGGACGCCCCATCGTAAGCGTTAGTGATTTTTGCAGCTTACCGAAGCAGGCTCAAAATATAGGCTAAAGCTGGATGATTCTCCGTTGGAAATTTTGCTTTTTAAATTTCGCCGGAGCGGCGAGGGTGATGCAAGAGGAAGTTGCCGTCCACTCCCTTTTGCTCTGGTGTGGGCGAAGCGCCACGATGTTGAACTTAACCCAAACGAAGTTTGGAAATTAAGCAATCAAATATGGATACTCGTTTATTTAATATAACTTTGATAGAGTGCTTATTAATCAATAGCTTTGCTTTAGTAAGCTATAAATGTTTAGTTCAATAAATGTGTACAATACAAATGTTAGTAATACAAGGAAGTGTATGAAGTTAATCGACTATTCTCAATATTCAATTGATGAGCTATTAGACGTAAAAAGGAGCATTGACCCTAATAGTGAAAATTTTGAGTCTTTGCTGAATGAGTTATCTAGCAGAAAGGAAGAAGTTGCAGCTCATCAAGTTAAAGCAAAACAGAAAGAGCTTAATATTGCTGAAAATAGAGTGCTAATCATTGGCTACCTTCAAGTGATAGCTGCACTTGCAATTACAATAACCTATTTTTTGTCAGTATTTGATGGTACTGCATCCCTATTAAGTACTATGGTTACGGTAGTCTTAGTCGTTCTAAATATTGTGGCTGGTATAACTGCAATCAGAGAAAAGTATAAGTACTATTGGCTTTCAATTCTCAATCAAGCTCTACAAATTCCCAATATTGCAATTGGAACCATTTCTGCTAAATACTCAGGCCTTGGCGGAGCATATGTTTCAATCCATTTAGCACCTCAGGTTTCCCTTGGTGTTGATGCATCATTCAGTCCAGGCTTCGCTCTTTATCAATATACAGCCTCAATGCAATCACAATTCATATCTATAGATATACTGGCAATTATCTTTCTAGGTGCATTGATACCGTCAGTGAAGGCAAAAGTACTGCTGACACACATGAGCCTCCTGCCGCACAGTAGCCGAGGCTAACTGATTTGACCGCTGCAGCATTCAAATTCAAATCAAGTAAGATTTGTCCCTACAAATAAGTAGGGGCAGAAAAACTAAGCAAATGCCATTAACCCATCACTTATCTAATCCTGTTGTAGTCCCTCTGATACATGTAACGTCTGTTGATTATCAATAATAATCGCTTCGTATTCTGGCAATTGGTTAATTAGCGCCATGCCTTCTTGTAAGCCTTTGACAAATACGGCTGTTGATAGGGCATCAACGTAAGTTGAGTCTTTACCAATGATGGATACGCTGACCACTTTTCTGGCCGAGTCGCCGGTTTTAGGATTAATGATGTGGTGGTAGCGCACTCCATCTTCGATGAAGTAGCGCTCGTAATCACCTGATGTTGAAATTGACTCGTTAGCCAGTGGTAATTGCACTGCTGTTTTTTCAGCGGCTCTAGGGTGCTTAATACCGACAAACCATGGGCGGCCGCGTCTGTCACCGAGCAGTCCTGTATCACCACCTGCGCTGACTAAGGCATGCTTAATACCTGCAGCTTGTAAAATGGCTAAGCATTGCTTAACGGCATGTCCTTTAGCTATTCCGCCTAAATCAATCCGTACATCTTGGTTTTTAAAACGAACACTAGATTGTGATTTGTCTAAGGTTACTGCGCGGTAATCTATAGCTTCGAGGGCTTGGTTTATCTCGGGTTTCGCTGGCTTTTGTCCTTGGCGGTAATCGTATTGATAACCAATTGAGGCGTAAGTGATATCAAATGTGCCGTTTGTCAGCTCAGCAATCTTGTGTGAATCAAGCAGCAAATCAAACAGTTCTTGATTAATCACAACAGCTTCTTTTCCTGCCAGTTGGTTGATTTTGCTTAATTCGCTGTCTGCTTTATAAGGACTCATTAATCGGTCGATGCGATGCATTTCTTGTTCGACGGCGATGATGAGGTTATCTGCAGTTTGTTGTTGAGTTAAACCTGTATTCTTATCTGCTTCTGAAAGCCAAAATTCAACATGAGCTTGGGTCCCCATGACTTCAAAGCTCTTTTGATGCCACTGCGCAGTGACTTGAGTGGATAAGATTAGGCCAACAAAACACAGTGAGATTAATGAAAAAGGCTTAAGCATGGGTAATGACTTATTGTTGAATTATTTTTATAGCCAATAGGGTACTGAGTTATGGGTTATTAATCTAGATTGATTTATGCCAAATAACAGCCAATAAAAAACGCACTCGATTGAGTGCGCTTTTTCGATGTCGGCGCTAAGTCGAAGACCTAACTCAAAAACCTAAGCCAGAGACCTTAAGCCAGCGACTAATTCAAATAAATGATTAGTGACGGAACATCGCTGAGATAGACTCTTCGTTGCTTACACGACGAATCGCTTCGGCAAGTACTGCTGACATTGTCAGTTGAGTCACTTTCTCTACTTTTAACATTTCAGGGCTTAATGGCACAGTGTCAGTAACGATGACTTCATCAATCACTGATTCTGCGATGTTAGCCGCTGCATTGCCTGAGAACACTGGGTGAGTTGCGTAAGCAAAAACACGGTTTGCGCCATGTTCTTTTAATGCTTCAGCAGCTTTACAAAGTGTGCCGCCAGTATCGATCATGTCATCTACGATGATACAGTCGCGACCTTGTACGTCACCAATGATATGCATTACCTGAGCAACGTTCGCTTGTGGGCGACGCTTATCGATAATTGCTAAGTCAGAATCATCAAGTAGTTTAGCTACAGCGCGAGCACGTACTACACCACCAATGTCTGGAGAAACCACAACTGGGTTATCAAGTTCTTTACCTAACATGTCTTCTAGCAGTACTGGGCTACCGAACACGTTATCAACTGGCACATCAAAGAAACCTTGAATTTGCTCAGCGTGTAAATCACAAGTTAGTACGCGGTCAACACCAACACTTGAAAGGAAGTCAGCAACAACTTTCGCAGTAATTGGTACACGAGCACTACGTACACGACGGTCTTGACGAGCATAACCGAAGTAAGGAATAACGGCAGTGATACGGCCTGCAGATGCACGACGTAAAGCGTCAACCATGACGATAAGTTCCATCAGGTTGTCGTTAGTCGGCGCACAAGTAGACTGGATGATGAATACATCAGCACCACGTACGTTTTCATTGATTTGAACACTGATTTCACCGTCGCTGAAACGGCCTACTACTGCATCGCCAAGTTTGCAAAATAAACGGTCGGCTATTTTTTTGGCTAGTTTAGGGGTAGCGTTACCAGCAAAGAGCTTGATATCGGGCACTTTATGAACCTCAGGTGTTGGCTTTAATGTTAGTGGCTAAAAATGTAGATAAAATACTGTGAACTGAACAGTTGGTTTTACCGTATTACACCTTTAGAAATATTTTAGCTTTGGCTTAATCGAGTCAATAAAGGTGACTGATTCAAGCCTTTAGCAACAAAACCATGCATAGTTGTTGGCAGTTTTGCCAGTGCATCTAATGCGGTTTGCTGCTGTTCGAACTCACCGAAGACGCATGCGCCAGTTCCGGTCATTCTTGACGGCGCATATTCTACCAGCCAGCTTAATGCATTGGCAACTTGAGGGTGCTTTTCTGCGACCAACTTCTGACAATCATTTGTCCAATTCTTATGCATTAATGTATCTATTGCTAATTTAGGCGTGTTGCGAGGAAGCAATGGATCTTGGAAAATTGCCTGAGTCGATACATGTACATCTGGCACGATAACTAAATAGTATAGCTCTTGTGGTTCAACGTTGATGAGTCGTTCACCGACACCTTCGGCAAAAGCAGAAAAACCATTAATAAAAACAGGGACATCCGCACCAAGTTTGAGACCGATTTCAGCCAAGGTTTGTTGCGGTAAATTCAATTTCCACAGCCGATTTAAGGCGATTAATGTGGTTGCTGCGTCAGAAGAACCGCCACCTAATCCCCCCCCCATAGGTAAATTTTTACGTAACCAAATTTCTGCGCCGCCTTGATAATTGCAATATTCTTGTAATGATTTTGCGGCCTTTAGAATTAAGTTATCTTTTTCTGCGACAACTTTAGATAATTCTGAATGTAAGGTTAATGTTTTATTTTCTATGGGCAAAAAGTCCAGGTAATCACATTGGTCAATAAACTGAAATAACGTCTGTAGCTCATGATATCCATCACTGCGCTGGGCTGTAATGTGCAAAAACAAGTTTAACTTTGCTGGTGCTGGCCAGTTTGCTGAAATAGAGGCTGAATTTTCATGAGTATTCAATGTCGCGGTGGTCATATAACGCTTCTTTATTAAAGGGCTTATTAGGTTAACTTTATTAGCTTAACGGATTTAACTGAACAGAATTAACTTTACTAATTTATCGTAGTGACGGTAAATTAACGGTTTTCAAGCATTGGGGCTAAAGCTTGCCATTGATTAATTTGAATCTTGATTTGTACATCAGCTCGATTAATCTGTAACAATCTTGGCACATTAGCGCCGCTTTGTTGCTGATAACTCATAAACTTGACTTGCCAATCTCCACTGATGTCTTTACTGGTAAAGGCTTTAATGCTGCCATCAGGGTGATATGCTTCAATTTGGTCGTCACTGGTGACTTGACCTGTAATCCAAAGTGGCAATTTATTCAATGGGATTTGCATGCCGCTAACACGTGAGATTAGCTGCTGTGGATCTCTGTCCGTATAGGTTTTGCCTTGTACATCGATACTGGCGAGGCCTTGTTTTGAGCTTAGCGACAGTACCGTTGTGCCAATCACAGTAGTGAGTGTTAACTCATCATGAGGCTGATTAAAGCTATGGTCATGAAACCAGAATAGATTAGTACTGAATTTGTCGGCGTCAGAACGAAAAGCAAGCTTACCTTGTAACTCCCAAGCTTTAGTTTCACTGGCTTGGTTAACATCAATATTGGTGAGTTTATGGGGAGGCTTAACCGAACAAGCGGTAAGAAAAAGACAACAAACTAACATCATGCGTTGCAGGGAAAATGTTAAATATCGCAAAAGAATTCGCTACCTATATATAGTGATGCTTTATTCTACTGACCTAAAGCACGATTGTAAAAATCCATTTAGATATTTGGGTTTTTATTAACCTATAGAAGTAAATATAGTAAGAAAGCTTTGCTTGTTAGGCGTTTATAGGCATCATAATGTTTAATAGAATTGGTCAACTTTCCTATATTTTTGTTAACAAGATAGAATAATTAGAAAAAATATAGACAATTATTCGGTTTTGTTAAGCCAATTGTGTTTTTAGTTTTATCAATTAAGTAGAATAGCCTAATTAATGATCCCGCGAAGAACTTAAAACGAGTCAAATGAGCCTAGTAGCAATCGGAATAAATCATAAAACCGCCACAGTCGACCTTCGCGAGAAAGTCGCTTTTTCACCAGATAAAATTCATGACGCCATGAAGAGTCTGGCGAGCCGCACTAGTTCTGGCGAAGCCGTTATCGTGTCGACCTGTAATCGCACCGAACTCTATTGTAATAATGGCTCTAAAGCAGACATTATTGAGTGGCTTGAGGATTATCATGACTTAACTCACGAAGAGTTGTTGCCATGTATCTATAGCTATGAAAATCAAGAGTGCGTTAAGCATTTGATGCGCGTATCTTCGGGTCTTGATTCATTAGTGCTAGGTGAACCGCAAATTTTAGGGCAAGTGAAGCAAGCCTTCGTTAAAGCCAAAGAAGCGGGTACAACGGCAGTAACGATTGATCGCCTATTTCAAAATACTTTCTCTGTCGCCAAAAAAGTGCGCACCGAAACTGAAATCGGCGCTGCTGCTGTTTCAGTCGCATTTGCAGCTGTTAGCATGGCGAAACATATTTTCTCCTCACTGAGTACCACCAATGTGTTGCTAATTGGTGCGGGTGAAACCATTGAACTGGTTGCCAAGCATTTAAAAGACAATGACGTCGCCAGTATTGTGGTTGCTAACCGCACGGTTGAGCGTGCACAGGCCATGTGTGAAGAGTTCAATGCCACAGCAATTACCTTACAAGAAATACCAGACTATCTACCTAAAGCCGATATCGTGATATCCTCTACCGCCAGTCCATTACCGATATTAGGTAAAGGTATGGTTGAAAAGGCGCTGAAACAACGTCGTCATCAACCGATGTTATTAGTTGATATTGCCGTTCCACGAGATATTGAAGCAGAAGTTGGCGAATTAGACGATGCTTTCCTTTATACTGTGGACGATTTGCACAGCATCATTGAACAGAACATGGCTTCGCGTAAAGAAGCCGCCGAGCAGGCAGAGATAATTGCCGATGAACAAGCCCATGTATTTATGGAGTGGGTGAGATCGTTAGAGTCTGTAGATAGTATTCGAGAATACCGTAGCCAAAGTTTGGCAATTAAAGACGAATTAGTAGAACGCGCCTTGAACAAATTGACTCAAGGTGGTGACAATGAGCAAGTGATTTTAGAGTTAGCTAATCGCCTCACAAATCGCTTAATCCATGCACCGACACAAGCGTTAACATCTGCTAGTCGTCAAGGGGACTTGAATACCTTAGGCCAATTACGCGTCACGCTTGGTTTAGATAAAAATTAAGGTAACAGAGTTAAATGAAAGAGTCGGTTATTCGCAAGCTGGAAGGCTTGCTTGAACGTAATGAAGAAGTGTTAGCATTACTAAGTGATGCGAGTGTAATTGCGGATCAAGACCGCTTTCGTGCCTTATCAAAAGAATTTTCTCAATTAGAAGACATCGTTAAAAGCTTCACTTCATTTCAAGAGGCTCAAGGTAACCTTGAGTCTGCAAACGAAATGTTAGCTGAAGATGACGCTGAAATGCGCGAAATGGCGCAAGAAGAAATCAAAGAAGCAAAGTCTGAAATTGCCCGTCTTGAAGACGAATTGCAAATTTTGCTCCTACCTAAAGATCCTAATGACGATCGTAACGCCTTTATTGAAATCCGCGCAGGTGCGGGTGGTGATGAAGCGGCAATTTTTGCTGGTGACTTATTCCGTATGTATTCACGTTACTGTGAATCAAACAAGTGGCAGCTTGAAATCATGAACGCTAACGAAGGCGAACATGGTGGCTTTAAAGAATTGATCGTTCAAGTTTCTGGTGAAGGTGTTTACGGTAAGCTTAAGTTTGAATCTGGCGGACATCGTGTTCAACGTGTACCAGAAACAGAATCACAAGGCCGTGTACATACTTCTGCTGTTACTGTGGTTGTATTGCCAGAAGTACCAGAAGCGGAACAAATTTCGATTAACCCAGCTGACTTAAAAGTCGATACTTTCCGCGCATCAGGTGCGGGTGGTCAGCACGTCAACAAAACCGATTCAGCAATCCGTATTACTCACGTACCATCAGGTATTGTGGTGGAATGTCAGGATCAACGTTCGCAACATAAAAACCGTGCACAAGCAATGAGTGTGCTTTCGGCACGTTTGCAAGCGGTTGAAGATGAAAAGCGTCGTAGTGAAGAAGAATCAACTCGTCGTAACTTGGTTGCCAGTGGCGATCGCTCTGAGCGTATTCGTACTTATAACTTCCCACAGGGTCGTATGAGTGAGCATCGTATCAACTTAACCTTATATCGCTTAAATGAAATCATGGAAGGCGACTTAAACGTTATCATTGAGCCATTGATGCAAGAAGAACAAGCCGATTTGCTTGCAGCATTAGCTGACGATTAATTTCAAAGACTTATTTTAATAGCAAGTTTTAATAGCTAGTTTCAATAGCTAGCTTCAATAGTTATTAAAATGACTAAGGAACGACGTTGCCACAATCTTCTTTTTCTACCATTGCGGAATCTTTGCAGTGGGCGTATAGCCAATTAGTCGACTCATCCGAGTCGGCTAACATCGATGCAGAAGCCTTGCTTCTGCATTGTCTTAATAAACCCCGTAGTTACCTTTATACTTGGCCTGATAAAGTGCTTACAGCCGATCAGTTTCATGCTTATAAAGCCATGATTGAAAAGCGTAACCAGGGAACTCCTGTTGCTCATATTATTGGTGAACGTGAGTTTTGGTCGCTGCCATTTATTGTTAACGCTACTACGCTTATTCCGCGTCCTGATACGGAAATTTTAGTGGAAACTGCTCTAAATTTGCCTTTGGAGAAAGATGCTAAAGTATTGGATTTAGGCACAGGAACAGGGGCAATTGCACTTTCGCTGGCGTCAGAGCGACCACAATGGCATATGACTGCAATCGATAAGGTCGACGATGCGGTTGAACTGGCTAAAGCCAATCGTGAAAACCTCAATTTGCCCCAGGTAAACATCTTGCAATCAGATTGGTTTAGCGCAGTTGCCCATCAAGATTTTAATTTGATTGTTTCTAATCCGCCTTATATTGACGAAACCGATGTTCACCTTGATTTAGGTGACGTACGTTTTGAGCCATCAAGTGCGTTAACTGCAGCTGAACAAGGCTATGCCGATTTATTCCATATTGCCGAGCATGCAACAGCCTATCTATCTGAAGGCGGTTATTTATTACTAGAGCATGGTTTTGAGCAAGCGTTAGTGGTCAGAAAAAAGTTAATTGATCTTGGCTATGACAATGTGGCGACAGTGCGAGATTTTGGTAGTAATGACCGCTGCACATTAGGGCAATGGCAAGGTTAATTAAGCTTTTGAACCTAAGGTCATCTTCAATAAAGTCGATGGCTGACTAGGCTGTAAAAAGGCGGTTTTGCCTAACGTTGCTATCCGGTTGCTTGATGAAGTAAACTAGCGTCCATTTTATCTGTAGCTCAAAGAGAAAAACAATAATGGAAACCTTTTACAGTCTATACCCTGCTGTTAAGCACACCCACTTAACCTTCATTTTATTAAGTGTGGTATTCTTTATTACTCGCTTTGTCCTGCATATGCGCCAATCTCCAGTGATGGACAAGAAGTTCATCAAGGTTGCACCGCATGTAATTGATACCTTCTTATTATTGTCAGGACTGACATTGTGCTTCATGATCAAGCAGTATCCTTTTGTGGATGCGTGGATGACAGAGAAGTTTCTTGCAGTACTTGCTTACATCGGTCTAGGTGTAATGGCATTAAAAGGTGACCGCAATAAATTCTTTAAAATCTTTGCCTTTTTAGGCGCTATTGGATGGCTCGTATTAGCTGCCAGGCTGGCTCATTTTAAACAAGTTGTATTAATGGGTTAATAGAGTTTCATGGCTAAACATCAAATGAATGATGCAGTGAAGATCCCCGACACTGTATTCGAAATTACGCAGCATTTAGGTTTTTCTCAAGAGAAAAAAGCATTATGGGCTTGGTATGAAATTGCCGGTTCAGTAATGAGCTTACATGTTGAAGATCCGCAACAACGTTTTGAAGGTTTACTGCGTTGGTTTTATACCGACTTAGGCTTTTGTGCGCGTGAAGATTATTTCAGTGTTGAAGCTGCCGATTTAGGCAGTTGTATTATGAGCCGTCAAGGCAATAGTACAACACTGGCAACGGTCATGATCTTATTGGCTAAGCAGCTTGATATCACCTTAGATGCAGTGCTGCTTCCCGGTCAAACAGTGGTCCGTTCAAGAATTAATGACAATATAGTGTATATCGATCCGTTAACGGGTCTTGAGCTAAGCCGTCACCAACTGCATCTGTTAGTACGCGGTGAACTTGGTAATTCGGCAATGCTAAAGCCAAAGTACCTTAAAACGGCGTCGCTTAAGCGATTAATCACCCGCATGCTGCATGAGCTAAAAGCAGGCTGTATTGTCACTCATCAATTTGAGCAGGCAATGGAGTGCTGTAACTTACTTCTGCAATGGCATCCTGATGACGTTAATTTAAATCGTGAACGTGCTTTTATTGCTCAGCAATTGGGGTGTATTAAAGTGGCGATTTCTGATTTACAGCACTTTATTGATAGCAGTCCACACGATCCCGTGACTGAAATCGTTAAAATGCAATTAAAAGAACTCAGCGACCAACCGCAAACTTACCATTAGATTTTGTTTGGTAAAGTGTGAATTCAGGCTCATTTATTGAGCCTGAATTTTTTATAATATCCACCCAGAAAATCAATAACGATTCATCAATAAAACCTAAGTAGAAAGACCTAAGTAGTAAAACTTAAGCAGTAAAACCTAAGCAGTAAAACTGAGTTGGTAACGATAAGTTAGTAACGTTAAATCATAAAAAATAGCTGTTAAAATTAACCGTTATGAGTTGATAAGCTAAAAAATAATAAACAAAAATAAGTGCTAAAAAGCACAACAATAAAAATAATTCACTATGAAATGCATTTGCAAGGGAGATTGTTCATGACTGCCACTCCGATGGTCACTAATGATGCTACGGCATTGGGCTTATTAGCCGTTATTCTAGGCTTCGTTTTCTACACCAGTTCTTCTTCACATCCATTTTGGCAAAAGTTTTATAAGTTCATTCCAGCCTTATTGTTGTGTTACTTCTTACCATCGTTATTAAATACTTTTGGGATTGTCGACGGCGATACTTCAAAACTGTATTACGTTGCCTCACGCTACTTATTACCCGCTTGTTTAGTGCTATTGATTTTAAGTGTCGATTTAAAAGCGATTTTAAGTCTTGGCCCCAAAGCGATTGTGATGTTTTTAACTGGCACCGTGGGCATTGTGATTGGCGGCCCCATTGCCTTACTGATTATTTCAGCGATTAACCCAGATGTATTGGGTGGTAATGGCCCTGATGCGGTATGGCGCGGCATGACAACCCTTGCTGGCAGTTGGATTGGCGGCGGCGCTAACCAAGCATCAATGAAAGAGATTTATGAAGCAGGCGGCAATATCTTCTCTGTGATGGTCACGGTTGATGTGATTGTGGCTAATATCTGGATGGCAGTGTTATTACTCATGGCATCACGGGCAAAACAGATTGATGCTAAAACAGGGGCGGATACGACAGCACTTGAAGCGCTCAAGGAAAAAGTTGAAAAGTATCACGCTGAACATGCACGTATTCCGTCACTGCGTGATTTAATGTTAATTGTCGCTATTGGCTTTGGTGTCACAGGGTTAGCGCATTTTGCAGCTGACTTTTTAGGGCCATTTTTTGAAACTAACTACCCGTGGACACGAGATTACAGCTTAACCTCTAAGTTCTTCTGGTTAGTGGTACTAGTGACTTCAATTGGTCTTGCGTTATCATTTAGCCCTGTTAAACAGTTAGAAGCGGCCGGCGCATCAAAAGTCGCTTCGGCATTTTTATACATCCTTGTGGCGACCATTGGTTTGCACATGGATGTCTCAAAGCTCGCTGACGAGCAAAACCTTTGGTATTTTGCCATTGGTATGATTTGGATGGTTGTCCACGCAAGCTTTATGCTGATTGTCGCTAAACTGATAAAAGCGCCGCTGTTTTATATGGCGGTTGGCAGCCAAGCTAACGTTGGCGGCGCAGCGTCTGCGCCAGTGGTTGCTGCAGCATTCCACCCTGCATTAGCACCTGTTGGCGTGTTATTAGCGGTATTGGGCTATGCTGTAGGAACTTATATGGCATGGCTATGTGGACAGTTACTACAGATTATTGCTGTTTAGCCCCATTTTATGTCGCGTTAAACACTTAACGTGACGAGTATTGATAAAAGAGAACTGACTATGGAACAAAAAATCATTGGTTTGAACGAACTTGAAATTGCAAATGACAAACCGTTTGTTTTATTTGGCGGCATGAACGTGCTTGAGTCTCGTGATTTGGCCATGTCGATTGCAGAGCATTATGTTGAAGTGACACAAAAGCTTGGCATTCCTTATGTATTTAAAGCCTCTTTTGATAAAGCCAATCGCTCGTCTGTAAATTCGTACCGTGGTCCAGGTATGGAAGAAGGCTTGAAGATTTTTGAAGAAATCAAATCAACCTTTAATGTTCCTATTATTACTGACGTACATGAAATTCATCAGTGCCAACCAGTGGCAGATGTGGTTGATATCATCCAGCTGCCAGCATTTTTGGCCCGCCAAACCGATTTAGTGGTTGCTATGGCGGCAACGGGTTCAATCATTAACGTGAAAAAACCGCAGTTTTTAGCGCCACATGAAATGCGCCATATCATTAAAAAGTTTAATGAAGCAGGTAACGACAACATTATTCTATGTGAACGTGGCTCAAGCTTTGGTTACAACAACTTAGTTGTTGATATGCTAGGTATGGATGAAATGAAGCAGTCTGGTTACCCAGTCATTTTTGATGCGACTCATGCGCTGCAACGTCCTGGTGGACGTACAGACAGTGCCGGTGGTCGCCGCGCTCAAGCAACTGAGCTTGCACGTAGCGGTATGGCATTAGGTCTTGCGGGTTTGTTCATTGAAGCGCATCCAGATCCTGATAACGCGAAATGTGACGGCCCATGTGCATTGCCACTTAATCAGTTAGAAAACTACTTAACGCAGATGAAAGCGGTAGATGATTTGGTTAAGTCGTTTGAACCAATTGATACCAGTAAGTAGATAAGAGATTGATTAAAAAGCCCTGAACTTATGGTTAAGTTCAGGGCTTTTTTGTGGATTCATATTTAAATTTTATTACTTTAAGTTAATGGCTTTTATTATGAGTAATTGATGATTTATTAGTGTTTTAGTTTGAAATAAGATCAAGGTCGTGGTGCTTCACCCACACCAGAGTCAAGGGGGAAACAGCTTGTCCCCCTTAACAATCCCTCTGCACCCCGACGAAAAATGCTGAAAAGCGCATAATTTTCGATGGGGATTGATCCAGCTTTTGACTTCGTTTGTAGACTGCTTCGATCTTATTCGAAAATGCTAACGCTTCCGATGGTGCATCCCTGCACCGCGAAAGCTAGCCTGACATCCTGTCAGGCTCACGCTATTTTCTTCAACGTCCTCAATTCAAATTGAGTCTTTTAAATGTAAGATCTACTAGCTTAGCTCTTTAAATTATCACGAATGCAGTTAAATCGAAGAGATAATAATCCCAGTGTAGATGCAGCAGCGAACTTCCAAAACATGGCGAAGTTTCACAGTGTGAAACGTTCTGAGCGAGAGGCATGGATGCCGAACTGGCCGTTTAACATGGATGTTATTTGTTTTGGCAGAGCTTACATGGACCTTTTGATTTATATAAAGAGTGCAGCGTCTCGCAGCTGTATTTGCACATAAGCCTGCGGCAGGCAATGGATTAGATTGAAGTGATGGTCTTAAGTCATTGAGCCAAATATAGATGAAGTGCAACACATAAACGGGTAACTCGTTTATGTCCCAAAACGATTTAGCAGCTTTAGTCAGCTAATGATTTCTAGATTTGAATAGAATCTAAATCAACGTCTAAACCAACGTCGTGGCGCTTCGCCCACA
>NZ_MCUF01000034.1:36908-82521 GCF_002873615.1 Shewanella sp. 10N.286.51.B7 | reverse complement strand
TAATTATACTGTTGTTTTTATTAGTTAATATTGTTTTTAGGTTTTGTTAGGTCTGAGGCGTTTTATGATGTGATCTAGCTCAACAAATCATTGGTTTTTATCTTTAAACTTAGTCTTGCTCAAATTAATTATATCGCTAGCTGAACTGCCAGGTTCGACTGCAACATATAAAATAATGATGATTAGGAGTGGGACAATGAAACAGGCTAAATACAAGATAGCAGCACTAAGTGTGCTAGTTTGTCTTGGCATTGTTGGCAATGCAACAGCTGCTGGTGGCAAGTATAATAGTTTTCCAGAAATGGGTAAGACAGCACAGAAAGTTATTTCAAATCCAAATGGAGATGAAGAATCAAAAGGCGTTAAAACGCTACAAGATTATATTGTTCAAGAAAAA
This sequence comes from Shewanella sp. 10N.286.51.B7, assembly GCF_002873615.1. Taxonomy (NCBI): domain Bacteria; kingdom Pseudomonadati; phylum Pseudomonadota; class Gammaproteobacteria; order Alteromonadales; family Shewanellaceae; genus Shewanella; species Shewanella sp. 10N.286.51.B7. The sequence continues at coordinate 82,124 of NZ_MCUF01000034.1, read as the reverse complement.
GAACTTTTTGATTATTTATTCCAGAACCATCCAGTATTTAAATACCATGAAGAAGGTAACTTAGTGGGTGATTACCACATTAGTGATCGTGGTGAAGAGTATTTAGATACAGGTAATAGCCCTAAATATAGCAAACGTGTGGGTCGTCCAAGCGCTGTTCAATATCGTTTAGGTGCTAAATCAATTCTTGACTACCCAAACAAGTTTGTTGGACCTGAAAAATGTGGTGAATGTCATGCTGTTCAATACGAAGCATGGAATCGTTCTCGTCACTCTAAAACAATTCGTTTCCCTGGTGAACATCCAGAAGTGGATAACGATTTGAACAAGACCATGTATAACACCAAAGATACCTCTATTTTGGCTGATGGTATTACGCCTGACATGATCTACGCAACTGTGGGTACACCACGTACTAAATACGGCTTCATTGATGCATGGTTAGTCCGTGGTACTTACCATATTCGTGACGGCTTATTGAGAGATGGCAGCGGTAAAATGGTCGCTGGTGGTAATCAATTCTCACGTGGTTGGGCTGAATGGTTAACACCTGAAATGGCTGCCAAAATTAACGCAGTTATCCCAGAATTTCCTGAAACTAACGATGGTAAAGCATTTGGTCTAAGTGGTTCTCACCAAGTGGGCATGAGCTCATACGGTGCGAAGTATGAAAAAGAAATGTTGTTCCAACCTGCAAGCTCTTACTGTGAAGTGTGTCATAGCTTCAAGTTCGACTTCGAAACTAAAGATGAATACTTAGCTGCTTTAGGTGACCCTAAAAAACTACAAGAACATACCATTTCTAAAGGTATTGCTTGTGAAGAATGTCACGGAGCTGGTGGTCATCTCGATGGCGGTAATGGCGGCGGAATGCCTTCGAATTGTGAACGTTGTCACCAACGTTTTAACTTCGTTGATGAGCTAGCTGATACTGAAGAAGGCCAAGATAAACTTGAGTATGCTTTTGGTGTGAAAATGAAGTCTGCATGTCCATCATGTGGTACTGAAGGTTCGCAAATGTTCGCTTCTATGCATTATGAAAAAGGCATGCGTTGTGCGACTTGTCATGATCCACATGAAGTTACAAGCAACGATTGGAAGTCTGGTTATACCAAACCGAAAATGAAGAAAGAGTGTTCTGACTGTCACGCAGCGCAAGCTGAAATCGCAGCAAACACTAAGACTCATAGCGACCAAAGCTGTACAAGTTGTCACATGCCTAACATGGGCAGTTGTGAAAACTTCACCGCAATGCAGTTCCCTGATCAAGCTGGTTTCGACGCGGTTCGTAAGTCGCACATGTGGAAGATTGAAATCGACCCAACTCAGAAGACATTGAACCCACCAGAAGGCAAACCTCGTGAATCTACTGTGAAAGGTTGGACTGTTGCGAAGAATGCTAATGGTAATAACTACTTAGATTTAATGTGGTCTTGTGCTCGTACTGCTATCTCTGATGATAATGTCGTTAATGGTAAAGGTTGTCACAGTCAGTTCCAATCAGAACTTGACCCAAGCCTACATTACGAAGATCAACAAGAGATCTACGGCGAAGTGATGAAGTTCCAAACGCCTATCAAAGAAACTTACGCTCAAGTTGTCGGCGCTCTTGACACTATCGACCAATTATTAGAAGTGACTAAGTTATCTGTTGAAGATAAATCACAAGTTCTTCTATTGGCTGATAAAGCACAAGATGCAGTGACGCTGCTTGAAAAAGATGGTTCTTGGGGTGTCCATGGTGCGCGTTATACCCATAAACGTATTGATGCAGCACTCACTTACGTGACTCAAGCTCAAGCCATTATTAATGGTAAAAAAATGTAAAACCCTAATGGCTACTCACGTATGTGAGTAGCCATTTTTTAATAACTCGGCGTCAGCCGATGCCGAGATATTTTGAGAGAAAACCATGAAAAAACTACTTAGCAAGATTTTGATTTCAGTATCGTTGTTCGTCGCAGTGCAAGCACAAGTGTTTGCTGGTGCGGGTGGGGATCTCATTCCAATTCCTATTAATGACATTCAGCTTAATCCGATTTCAATGCGTGAAGCTGAGTCGTTAGTGGGCAATGAAGATGTTTATTTTTTTGATGTAAACACATTGGAGTTATGGGCTGAAGGGTTTATCCCTGGTGCGGTGTACTTCAACGTGAAGAACTGGAAAAAGTTACTTCCAAAAAATAAGGATGCGGTGATGGTGTTCTACTGTGCTAACACTTTATGTACTTCAAGTGCGATGGCTGCACGAGAAACAGTAAAACTAGGTTACACAGGGGTTAGACATATGGCCGATGGAATTTACGGCTGGCGATTGTCAGGAAGAGTAACAGAATTACCTTAACCATTTTATTACCTATTTAAGACCTGATGATGTGTTGTCGCTGGGTCAATCTATTTTCCAAGAGAGAGTGCCAAATGAAATTATTAAAGAAAAGTACCTTAGCCATTGCAACGTGTATGACATTGGTTTTATCAGTAGGCAGTTTTGCTGCTCAAAATGTAGAAAGCGATGTTGAAAAACAGTCTTACAGCATGGGCGCTTCTATTGGTAATTACCTATCAAGCCAAATTTATAACCAAACAGAGCTTGGCGCTCAAATTAATGTTCAATTGGTGATTGATGGTGTGATTGATGCGCTTAAGAATGAACAAAAAATGTCTGATGAAGATGTGCTGACTTACTTAAACGATCGAAGTGAACTACTTAATTTATTGAGTAGCCAAAAAATGCAACAAATTGCCCTTGAAAGTAAAAAAGCCAGTGATGCTTTCTTAGTTGAAAACAAAGCGAAAGATGGCGTTAAGGTGACGGGTTCTGGCTTGCAGTATGAAGTGATAAAAATGGGTGAAGGCAAAAAACCTAACCCTGAAGATGTGGTAACGGTGAAGTACAAAGGCACATTAGTTGATGGGACTGTATTTGATGAAATGACAGATCCAGTTCGTTTTGCATTACTGACAGCCATTGCTGGTTGGGAAGAGGGTTTACGCTTGATGCCTGAAGGCTCAACCTTTCGTTTTGCCATTCCATCTGAGCTAGCGTATGGCAAAGACGGTGCTGGTGATATTCCTGGTGATACCGCATTAATTTTTGAAGTGGAATTAGTTAAATCTGAAGCGCCGAGTGAAAACGCAAAAGGTATGGGCCTAACAGGTATGGGCATGAACGGCATGATGGGCTCTCACTAAGCTTTTACTAACAACAAGTTGTCATTGAACGTTTGGTGATAACTCATTAATTAAATTCAAGAAAGAAGAGACACTTATGAATATTCTGGCCTTAGGTATAGCAGTATGTCTGAGTATATTTATCGGACTCTTCTGGATTCATCACAGTGTATATAACCGTAATTTGAGCAGCACTGTGATGAAACAAGCCAATAAAGTGGCTGACGGTAACAATGGCGAGCATTGCCTTAAATATGATGAATTTAAGCTTGCTGGTTCTTATCAAAGTCCATTATGGATGTCAGTCGCTGTATTGATTTTTTCGTTATCTATATATGCCAGTGGAGGACATTTCCAAGGTTGGGATAAAGGTCAGGTAGATGAATCGGTGGATTACTTGATTGCAGCCAGTATTACTAAAGGGCGAGATCAAGTTCAGCAACAACCACAAAATGAATTAGCGCTTATTTCGTTAGCACAATCATATGCAGAAGGCGGTTTATATGCTGACTCTGTGACGACGCTAGATCAGTTAATTGAGCTAGTGGGTGCTGATGCTGAGTTATTAGGCATAAAAGCGACATCAATGTATTACCGAGATAGTCGTCAGTTTTTACCTGAGACCAAAATGGTCATTGATACAGCGTTGAGTTTTCAACGTGATGAGCTTAATACCAGATTGCTACTCGCAACAGATGCTTACCTTAAGGGTGAATATGTTGACGCGATAGATCACTGGCGCATCTTACTGACCAATCAAACTCAATCTTTTAATAGACAATCTATTAATAACGCAATTATGAAAGCCGAATTTAAATTAGATGAATTGAGTCGATGATTCGTCATTTGAATTTGCAGCGAACCAATAAATACCAGTCAGCGATAGCTGCACTAGGGAGGATGTTGTGAGTGAAAATATAGAAAGACGGAGGTTTCTAAAAGGTATTGGAGCTGCTTCTTTAATTCTGGGCCCTATGGGCTGTACTTCAGTTAAAGATGACAACGAAGATGCTAACAAACCTCATTACGTTATGGTGTTTGATCAAAATAAATGTGTCGGTTGTGGTGAGTGTAAAGAGGCATGTAATGTCGCGAATAACTTACCTGACGGCAAATCAAGAATGTTGATGGAACATCAATCTGGCGGTGTTGAAGGGCAAGCATGTCCACATTGTGGCAAAGAAGAGTGTAACTGCGAACGTAAGTTTGTACGTGTTTCTTGTCAGCAATGTAAAAACGCGCCATGTGTCAGTGTATGTCCTACAGGTGCGGCACATAAAGATCCTAAAACAGGGATCGTCACCATGGACGCAAGTAAATGTGCAGGTTGTAAATACTGTATTGGCGCCTGCCCATACAATGCACGTTTTATTAATGAAGAAACTGATGTGGCTGATAATTGCGATTTCTGTTTAAACAGCAAATTATCAAAAGGTGAGTTACCAGCTTGTGTACAACAGTGTAAATATGATGCGTTGATCTTTGGTGATGCAAACGATCCAACCTCATACGTTAATAAATTATTAGCGGTGAAAGACTCTGTGCGTATGAAGCCTCAATTTGGTACTGAACCAAGCCTTCGTTACATTCCAGTTGTTAAGTTGGGGGTATAAGATGGACGGTTCAATGGAGTTTACCATGGGGCTATCTGAAGGGGTTGCATGGCCTTGGCCAATTGCTGTTTACCTTTTCTTAGCCGGTATTTCAGGTGGTTCTTTAGTGGTTGCTTTAGCAATTCGCTTTTTTAAAGGCCAAACTGAAACTACCCCACTGTATAAAGCTGCCAGCTTAATCTCGTTTGTGACGATTGCACTGGGTATGTTATGTCTGGTTTTAGACTTAACCAACCCATTGTTCTTCTGGCGTATCTTGGTGTTCTACAACTTCACATCTGTGATGTCAGTAGGGGTTATCGCTTTATGTGTGTACATCCCACTTACGGCAGTGTTGTGTCTTTATGCCTTTGAAGATGAAATCAAATCGATTCCAGCATTAAGTTTCTTGCTACCTATTATTAATATGCTTAAACCAGTTCGCAAACCTTGTGAAGTGACTGTATTAATTTTAGCGGCATCTGTATGTGCTTATACCGGTTTCTTGATTTCAGCGTTGATCCGCTTCCCACTGATTAATACTGCAGTTTTACCAGCGCTATTTATAGCGTCAGGTGTCTCAGCAGGTGCGGCAGCATCAAAAATGTTGTCGGTATTCTTGTTCAAAGAAGACATGCACAGCAGTGAACTTAAAATCCTTCATGGGGCTGAATGGCCAATCATGATTGCTGAAATTTTGTTTATCTGCATGATCGCAATGTCGCTTGCAACGGGTAATGCTGGTGCGCAATCAGCTTTTGAAGCATTTACCGCTGGTGTATGGGCAAATCTATTCTGGATTGGTGTTGTAGGTGTTGGGTTCTTAGGGCCTATCTTGCTTAACTTCGCCACAGGTAAAACCTTTAGCCATTCAGCTAAAGCATTTTACTTATCAGGATTTTGTGCCATTAGCGGCATGATGTGTTTACGCATGTTTATCCTGTATGCAGGACAAACATACGCAATTTAGTGTTGCCAGAATCACCCTTAAGCGCATATGTCTTCCCTTAGTCATTTTTAAGGGTGATTCTTTTTACTTTGTAGAGCTCGTGTTGAGTTGGAAATTTAAATGAAAAAAATCCTATCGTTATTACTACTAGTGCCATTGTTATTTGCCTGTACTCCAGACAAGGTTGGCGCAGAGGCGAGTGGTCACAGCCATGCCATACATGAGCATGATCGTTGTCATATGTGCGGCATGATGATCACAAAGTACCCTGGTCCTAAGGGGCAATTGAGCTTAAAAAACGTTGAAGTAAACCCTTCTTTTTGTTCGACACGCGATCTGTTCAGCTTTTTATTACAACCAGAAAATACCCGTCAGGTGAACCAAGTTTGGGTGCATGATATGGCTAAAACAGACTGGGATAATCCCAAAGATGAATTCTTTATTGACGGTAAAACTGCGACATATGTTTATGGCACCAGTCGACAGGCGGTGATGGGCCCGGCTGTAGCCTCATTTAGTACTAAACAAGCAGCGCAAGATTTTGCCCGTGAGTTTGGTGGGGCTGTATTGAAGTTTGACGACATTACCATTGAATTATTAGGCGAGAATATGAGCCATCATTAAGCCTATAAAAACAAAGGTGTTAGCTTGGTAAAGTATTAATGTTTTTAATTTACTGAAAGTCATTAGCTAAGCAAATTCAGATAATTGGTTAGATGAAAGTGAGAAACTCCATGGGTAAATTTGTATTGATTTGGTGGTGGATTATTGGTGTATTTACTGCACCTATTACGCTTGCTGATTCAATGGAAATAGATGTTAATCCACTAGTCAAATCTGTTTTATTGCAAGAGATTATTGACGAAGCAAGTGCCCATGACAGCATTACTTTGAGTAATAAAACTTATCTTGGTAATGCGATTATTAATAAGCCCCTCACATTAATCGGTCATCCCAGGTCAATTATTGATGCTCAAGGTCAAGGTAGCGCCATCACGATTGCCAGTAATGACGTCAATATTAAGCAATTAAATATTCTCAACTGGGGAGACGATCAATATGAACTGAATGCAGGCATATTGATTAATGATGGCATGACTAACATTGTCATCACAGACAATGTACTCACAGGCGATGGTTTTGGCATACGCGCCGATAATACTCAGCATATTGAAATTTCTCACAACCTGATTAGCGGCGATGCTGAACGCTTTGTATTGGATAGAGGCGATGGTATTTATCTAAAACGTGTGGATCATGCTGTTATCAATGGCAATGTTATTAAAGATGTAAGAGATGGCGTGTATCTAGAATCAGGTAAACACAGTTTAGTCACCAATAATCAATTTTCTAAGCAGCAATACGGTATTCATTACATGTATACCGAAGATGACGAAGCCTTTAATAATGCAGCCACAAAAGTCGATGGTGGTTACGCATTAATGAACTCTAAGCGGATTAATCTACATCATAATCAAGTTAATGGTGCTGCGATATTTGGTGTGTTGCTAAACATGACCAATGACTCAGACGTTCATGCCAATCATGTGAATAATATCGTTAATGCAAACCCTAAAATGCCAACGGGCGATGAAGGTAAAAGCATGTTCATTTATGGCGCCCGTGATAACCGTGTTTATAACAATGAATTTGCTAATAGCGAAATTGGTATTTATATGGCGATGGGCGGCGAAGGCAATCAAATATATCGTAACCAGTTTATTAATAATCAAGCTCATGTGAAGTATGTCGGCGATACGATTGTTGAATGGAGTCATAAAGAACAAGGTAATTATTGGAGCGGTTTTATCGGTTGGGATCGAACAGGTGATGGGTTTAGCGAGCAAGCTTATCAGCCAAGCGATCATTTAGATCGTTTGTATTGGCTTTATCCTGAAGCGCATTTTTTATTGAAAAGTCCTGTGGCTTCTTTGCTGCGCTGGACTCAGCAGCAATTTCAAATTATGCCGGAAGCAGGTGTGATGGATAGTTTTCCAATGATGAGTCCGACTGCAAATTCCAGTATTGGTTATGCCGCTGAACTAGCAGATTATCCATATGTAAATTCAAAAATAGTTTCAACAACTCAGCCTTCTGAGCATTCGTTAAATAAGTAGGTTTTTATGCCAAGAAATTCAGTTATTCAGGTTCAGAACCTCATTAAACAGTACGGTGAATTTACTGCCGTCGATAAGATCAGTTTACAGGTACATGCGGGGGAAACGTTAGCATTGCTAGGGCACAATGGTGCAGGTAAATCTAGCCTGATAAAAATGCTGTTAGGCATAGTAAAACCCACATCGGGCCAAATTACCATGATGGGTAAAACGGTGACTCATGAGAAAGATCGCCGTCAGATCAATCTAGGTTACCTACCTGAAAATATCAGTTTATATGAAAAGCTCACCGGCAAAGAGGTGTTGAATTATTTTGCCGCGTTAAAGCGGATTGATAAATCAAAAGTTCTACAAGTACTGGAAGAGTTTGGCCTTGAGCATGCGCAAGATAATCCGGTTAAAAGCTATTCAAAAGGCATGAAGCAGCGTCTAGGTTTTGCCCAAGCAATATTGTCATCTCCTGATATTTTATTACTTGATGAACCTACAGTTGGACTTGATCCACAGGCCTCACTGTTTATGTATCAAAAGATTGATGAACTCAAACGCCAAGGTTGCGCCATTGTAGTGTGTACCCATGAGTTGGCAGTTGTTGAAGATAATATTGATCGTGCTTTTATTATGGCTAACGGCATGGAATTAGCCTCTGGCTGTGTAGAGACGTTGCGCCAATTAACAGACTTAAAAGTGTTGTTTAAAGGAGAGGAAATTAATCAAGCGATAGCAGAGGATGAGTTTTTAAATACATTGGCTGTGAATAATCAATTATTGATTCATCAGGTAGATAAGCCAAGAGTCATGCAGTATCTCACGCAGCATTGTGGCGTTTATAACTTCTCTATTGAAGAACCAGGTTTAAGTGATATTTATCATCACTGCATGAATAACCGTCAGCAAAACGTTGCTTGAGGAATTAAGATGTTTACACCTATTTTAACCATCGCCAGTAAAGAAATTAAAGACAACTTTCGTAATCGTTGGGTGGTGTTTATCGGTCTGATATTAACTAGTTTATCCTTAATAATTTCATTTTCAGGTTCAGTTGTCACGGGTGAGTTAGCTGTTCCAGAGCTGCCAATGTTAATGGCCAGTCTAAGTTCCATTGGAGTATTTATTTTACCATTAACGGCTATTTTGTTGAGTTATGACAGTTTTATTGGTGAAGAAGAGTCTGGTACCTTGCTGTTGCTATTGTCATACCCTTTAAGCCGCAGTCAGATATTATTAGGTAAGTTTGTTGGCCATATCACTGTGCTAGCTTGCACTATTGTATTTTCTTTTGGATTAACAGCTGCACTTATTCATGTGTTTACTGGCACTGAATTGTCATTATTGTTGCCGTTGTTCTGTCATTTAGTGTTTAGCAGTATTTTACTGAGTATGTGCTTTGTATTAGTGGGTTATGTGGTGAGTTTGCAGGTGGCTGAAAAAGCTAAAGCCATTGCTATTTTATTGTTTATTTGGGTAGCGGTTGTATTGGTTTACGACCTTATTTTACTCACACTTATGGTAGCGGAAACTGTGGAGCTTTCTAGTCAACTTTTACAGGTAATGATACTGCTTAATCCAAGTGACATTTTCCGCGCTCTGATGTTAGTTGCTGCCCCTCAACAAGATACTAGCAGTAGTTTATCGTCGTTAGTTCAATTTCCTCTGTCTAACTTGTATATCGCATTAACAATATGGGTTGGGGTAATGATGTTGATTTCACAAAGTTTATTTCATCGAAAAATATTTTAACTGCAATGCTTAATTTTAGAGAATGAAATGGTTATTCATTCACAATATTAATAGCAGTAATTAACAAAAATATATTTTGAGCTATGTCTATATAAGTGTTTGTATTATCTGATTTTAAAATATTTTAAGACTGAGTCGGCAATCACATATTTTTGATAAGATATGAATTATGATTCATGTGATTTCAATTGACTCAATAGTAAAACTTTAGGTGCAGGCAGTGCTAAAAATTACTTCATATTTAACACTCGATACTTCAGCCAAGCAGCTGATTAATCATCTTAATGATGAGAAAACCAGTCTGACTTTTTCTGAAAATGCAGTATTAATTAAACTATTAGATAATAGCGAAGAAATCTGGACAAAAGAGCACCTATTGGCGGAAGGATGGCCTGATAGGGTGGTTGCGCCTACCTCATTAACTCAATGTATTAGTACATTACGCCGTAAATTAGAGCCTTTTTCTGAAATTCATTTAAAAGCTGTCGCAAGACGTGGCTACCAGCTTCATATTGATGAACGCAGTCATGTGAAAATGGTTTCTTTAACTGACTCCGGTACGATTAGAGCTGCTTTTTTAGATGTCAGCGTGATGGTCAAAATTGCTGGAGCGTTATTTGTTATTGGATTAATCATTCTTGCTTGGTATCAATGTGAGTACCATAAAGTCCTAAAAAATACCGCATTTTGGAGCAGCGGCAAGCAAGTCGAACTCAATATTGGTGGTGTAAAAGAAAGCGCAACCTTATTATATAAAGATGATACAGATCAGTTGCATGAGTCGAAATGGCAAAAACATATTGCGCCTGAAAGTAATGTTGTGCTTGGACTCAAGGGCTTTAGCGCTTTCGCATTGACCAATGGAAACAATTACTCATTTGCTGCTTGTCCTGGTTATGCATTAGATGATTGTAATGGCGTTGGGATTATCAATATCAATGCGCTATCTCCAGAGCCTGCTGGCTTGAATATGCGTGAATTTGTACCGTTAACTAAAAAAATGGAAGAACGTATTCGATTTAATCGAGTGCTGATCCCAAAAGATAGCGTTGGCAATATTATCGAGCATCATTACCATGCTGACGTGTATTTTCCCGCAGCAGGTGAGAAGCTTATCCGTGGTGATTTTAGTCTCTCACTTGTCTATGACGGTGAAAAGAGTGGCCAAATCTATACTACGACCTGCATCACTGACGAAGATTGCAGCACGACGCCAATTAAATGGAAAACCCGTGGTACGTTTAATCAATATGAACAAACCATTGGCGATTATGAGGTTGACGTTTTCTATAGCAAAATAGCTCAAAAAGAGTTTATTAAGCCAGACTTCGTTACCCCGTCAGCAATGCGCTTTTACCGTGAAATCCGTCGAATGGATATTCAAGAAACCGAATTGATTTTCTTTAGAGTGCATTCCACTGAGAATACCGCTGTATGGATATTCCCTTTTATGGATGGACTTGTAGCTTGGTCTAAATATGAGAAAGTACAATTCTAGCCATTAGTTTAGCGTACTGAATAATTGAGTTTTAGTGCGAAGAAATAATGGGGGTAAACAAAAAGCCGACTAAAATAGTCGGCTTTTTAATGGGTAAATCAATTAGGCTTATTTGATAAATGCGAAGGCATCACCATAAAGGTGAGCTTCATCAACGCCCATTTCACGAAAGACTTCACGTGCTGCACCAACCATATCAAAACGGCCTGCAATGTAGATGTCGTAACCCACTAAGCTGACATAGTCTTGCTTAATTTGCTCAAGCAAATTGGCTTGTTTGCCATTCCAGTTAGCAGGTGCTTCTTCGACAACAGGCACAAACTCTAACCAGTTGTGATCAGCATGCCATTGACGGGCAATCGCTTGATAGTACATTGCATCTTCAGTGCGGCAGCCCCAATAGAATTGAGTTGCTACTGTTTGACCTAACGCGATTTGATTTTCAATGATGCTTTTGATGTAAGAGAAACCTGTACCACCAGCTACCATAATACGTGGACGTTGGCTTTCAACGCGTAAAAAAGCATTACCTGCTGGGGCTTCAATGTCTATGTATTCATCATTTTTTAGACGCTCTACCACTTGCATTGGGTAGCTTTCAGAAACAGCAGCGCCGATATGCAGCTCAAGCAGTTCTGCATTTGGTGCAGATGCTATTGAGAAAGGACGTTTGTCTTTTTCTCCCATCACGATCGATAAGTATTGCCCAGCTTGGAACTCAAAAGCCGCTTCAGGCTTAAGAAATACCTGAAAAACTGCGTCATTAAACGCGGTGACTTTTTCAACTTTACAGCGAATGGTGTTCATCTAACGTCCTTTGTGACCCTTTCTGAGAAGGGTTATTTTCTTTTTATATGTGGGTTCTAGGTCAAGCTAGTGTGATATAGATCACCATTATAGCGTTGGAGTGTCATCAATACCTAATTCTTCCCAAATATGATCAATCTTTTCTTTCACTTTGGTGTCCATCACTATCGGCGTACCCCATTCTCTGTCAGTTTCGCCAGGCCATTTGTTAGTGGCATCTAAGCCCATTTTTGAGCCTAATCCAGCCACTGGTGAAGCGAAATCTAAGTAGTCGATTGGGGTGTTATCTACCATCACAGTGTCACGGGTTGGATCCATACGGGTAGTAATAGCCCAAATGACATCTTGCCAATCGCGGCAGTTCACGTCTTCATCTACGATGATGATGAACTTAGTGTACATAAACTGACGTAAGAATGACCAAGCGCCCATCATCACGCGTTTAGCATGACCTGCATATTGCTTACGAATCGAAATCACTGCCATACGGTACGAGCAGCCCTCTGGCGGCAAGTAGAAATCGATTATTTCAGGGTATTGCTTACGCAAAATTGGCACGAATACTTCGTTCAGTGCAACCCCGAGCATTGCAGGTTCATCAGGTGGACGACCTGTGTAGGTGCTGTGATAAATAGCATCTTTACGTTGGGTCATATGGGTGACAGTAAAGACAGGGAACTTGTCTGTTTCGTTATAGTAGCCTGTGTGATCGCCGTAAGGACCTTCTTCAGCCATTTCTTCTGGGTCAATATAACCTTCTAAAATGATTTCGCTGGTAGCGGGGACTTCTAAGTCGCAACTTAATGCTTTACAGACTTCAGTGCGTTCACCGCGCAATAGGCCGGCAAAGGCGTACTCACTCATTGAATCTGGTACAGGAGTAACGGCGCCTAGAATGGTCACAGGATCTGCGCCTAGAGCTACAACAACAGGGTAGCGCTCACCTGGGTGTTTTTCTTTAAAATCTTTAAAGTCTAACGCGCCACCACGATGGTCAAGCCAGCGCATAATAAGCTTATTTTTACCGAGTAATTGCTGGCGATAAATACCTAGGTTTTGGCGTTTCTGACGTGGCCCTTTAGTGATGGTCAGGCCCCATGTTACTAATGGAGCGACATCCCCTGGCCAGCAGTGTTGAACTGGTAGTTTGGTTAAATCCACATCGTCATCGGTAATAACCACTTCCTGACATGGAGGGTTACGCACGGTTTTAGGCGGCATGTTCAAGGCTTGCTTGAATTTAGGGATTTTAGCAATCGCGTCTTTAAAGCCACTAGGTGGTTCTGGCTCTTTTAAAAACGCCAGCAATTCACCGACTTCACGCAGCGCTAATGGATCTTCTTTACCCAATGCCATGGCCACACGTTTAGGTGTACCAAACAGGTTAACTAGCACTGGCATGCTGTTATCTGTTGGGTTTTCAAAAAGCAGGGCTGGACCACCAGATCGTAATACACGATCGGCAATTTCTGTCATTTCTAGATTGGGATCAACAGGATAACTAATACGTTTCAGTTCACCGTTGGTTTCTAGGTGATCGATAAAGCTACGTAAATCCTTAAAACTCATGGCTTATTCACTCTATTGTTAATCGCTCTTTGGGGCGCACTATAGCATTTTTATAATATTGGGTTAAGCCAAGATTATTAGTAGGACGGAATTTTGAGGTAAACTGAAATGAGTAAAGTTTGCCCGTTTCTTCATGTGAGTTTTTGTTTGAACCCAATTGTCAGGTAAGTGGGAATGAACTGAAGAAACTAAGGAGTAATAGTATGACTGATAAACATGATGACCGAGAGCTTTTGCACCGTAGGCTTTACGGTTTAATAATACTCACGCCTCTTTTACTAACTGTGTATTCAAGTGCTACTAATGCTGAAGTATATACTCATCATCAGCTCTCTAAAGTGGCTGCAGATGAACATTCGCGGCACGCTACAAGTTATTCGACAGGTAAGCATGTAAACGATCGGTACTCTCGCCATTCAGGATCGTCAGTGAGATGGGGTGTAGGTTATAACAACTATTGGGGCCCAAGCGTTGGTATTGGTTGGAGTAGCGGTTGGAATAATCGATGGCATAACCGCTGGGGCTATAATGGTTGGCGTTCCCCATATCGATACGATTATTATGATCGTTATTACCGTGATCGATATATGAATAATAGACCGCGCAGCAATTACGTTCAAAAAGCGACGCCGATCGAAGCGCCTAAGCGTACTACGACTAGTATTGAATATGCCAAAGGACTGACTCAGCTACCAGAAAATGCGCGAGTAATTCAGCGCGATGGTCAGACTTTTTATCAATGGGATGGTAAAGAGTACTATTTTGATTGGTCTACAGAGCGTTATCTGGCAGTGAGTCAATAAACTCTTATTCCGCTAATTCTGAACAATATGATCACCAGTACCTGTGACAGTATGTTTTTAACTTAAAAATGGTGAGATGCAGATGTTATTCGAGCTGTCATTAAAAGTACCATTGAATAGAAAGGTAAAAGCCCTAATGAATCCATTTCATTAGGGCTTTTGTTGTTGCATTGTCTTACGACATTTTATCGTTACATATTATTATTTTTATTCCCTGTAACGTACTTCAAAATAGCCGCTGTTGTTTATGGGGGCACAACAGCAATTATTAAGAATGAACTGACAAACTTGCCTGTCATTATATTTTTATTATCCCTTCCCAATCGCTTTCGCTGATGAGAAGTCAAGCAAGTTTGTCGTAGCACTTTACGCTGTGAACCTAACCTTAATTACCACTAGATCCAGCATAATAAATTGACAAGATATGTTGCTAGTTTTAACTCTCGCTGGGGATCGAAAGCTAAACAACTTATCTTGCCGAAACTGCTAATGATTATTGAGTAACTCGCTTAACTTAGTTGTTCAATAAAACATTATAAAATTGACAAGAAGAGTGACTGTTATCAGCTAATCATAACTGCCTAATATTCGCTGGGGGACGAATATTAAAGCCACTTTTCTTGCCTGAACCGCTAATGACATTTTAAGACAAACCACTCACTCATTTGCTCAAATTCTCACTGTAAAATTGACAAGAGAAGTGACTGTTATTATCTAACTGCTTAACCTTCGATGGGGGACGAAAGCTAAAGCCACTTTTCTTGCCTGAACCGCTATTGAAATTTTAAGACAAACCACTCACTCATTTGCTCAAATTCTCACTGTAAAATTGACAAGAGAAGTGACTGTTATTATCTAACTGCTTAACCTTCGATGGGGGACGAAAGCTAAAGCCACTTTTCTTGCCTGAACCGCTAATGATCTTTTGAGGCAAACCACTTACTCATTTACTCAAATTCTCACTGTAAAATTGACAAGAGAAGTGACTGTTATTATCTAACTGCTTAACCTTCGCTGGGGGACGAAAACTAAAGCCACTTTTCTTGCCTGAACCGCTAATGATCTTTTGAGATAAACCACTCACTCATTTACTCAAATTCTCACTGTAAAATTGACAAGAAGAGTGACTGTTATTATCTAACTGCTTAATCTTCGTTGGGGGACGAAAGCTAAAGCCACTTTTCTTGCCTGAACCGCTAATGATCTTTTGAGACAAACCACTCACTCATTTACTCAAATTCTCACTTTAAAATTGACAAGAAGAGTGACTGTTATTATCTAACTGCTTAACCTTCGATGGGGGCGAAAGCTAAAGCCTCTATTCTTGCCGGAACTGCTAATGAACCAATATTTTTATTGTGTTCACTTATTTATATTCATTACTGGCTTCGAACTAATTACTATTGATTGCAACCAGTTGCTGGTTTAGTTGAGACAGCTTACGTTGTAAGTTCGCTATTTCAGCAGTGATGGCACTTTTGTTCATAGTGGCACTTTTGTTCATAGTAGCGCTAAGTCTCTGGTCTTTCTTTCTCACCCATTGATAAATGGTTTTAGCAGACACACTGTACTGTTTTGCAACATCCGAAATTAACCGGTTTTGCTGTTGAACTTCCATGATCACTTGCTGTTTAAGCTCGGTTGTATAAGTTCTGTTTATTGCTGTCATAACACTACCTACTACTTAACTTGATGCTGTTACTATTCGTATTCAATTTATTACTTAAGCCGATAACTCTATGACTTGATATTGTTATCCACATCCCAACAGCTAAAACCAAGATGATGAAAAAAGTTCCATTGGTATTGGCATTGCTCAAAGATGACTTTTAGATGCTCCATGTTTTTCTCCTTTATCATATTTTGTGTCTTCACTGTTGCTCCAAATGGGTCTTTTGGGGTGAAATTGGTCAAATATCAAACTACCCCTAAGGTGGTATATATCTATATGGAATACTTGTGCCAATTTTGTGATAAATATTTTTTCATTTAAAAACAGTGGTTTAATTTTTTAAAGTGATAACTCTAAAATATAAGGTTGCCCCTCATTGGTGCAAAATGTCTTATCTGGTGCAAAGTTGCGTGTAATTGGTAAAGAATAATAACCAGTGTTGTCAGCAAGGATTTTACCTTAAGTTTGTGTCAGAAATTTGATCGTCTAGCTAAGAAGGTAAATTAGCAATATAGGCGGGAACAGTGGTTCTAGATTTCATTGATAAATTATATAAAAGTTACAAAAATGACTGCTTTAATTTCTTATAAATCATAGGTGTAGCTAAGTAGGTTTGTATGAATAAATCTCTGAAGTTATTATTTGAAATCTGCGTTTGAGAGTTTGAACTTTAAGATAGCCAATATGTATAGAGTACAAGGCTCGAAAACTGCAGGGGTTTGGCTGTTTATGTTATCCATTAGCTTAAGATAGATATTCTAGCCTCGTATGATGAGGCTAGCGATGGCGGGATGTCTTACTTACCGTTTTAGATTACATGACTGATTACATTAGGAATATGGTCGCAAGCCCTAAGAATGCAAATAAGCCAATCACATCAGTGACGGTTGTCAGTACCATGCCACCAGCAAGTGCTGGATCGATGTTGAGTTTTTTAAGTATCAACGGGATACTTGCACCAGCTAAGCCTGCGACAGTCATATTGATTAGCATGGCCCCGCCAATTAAGCCGCCTAATGCCATGTCATCTTTCCAGAGCCATACCGCAAAAAATACCAGTACAGACCACATGATCCCGTTAAGGAAACCAATGGCTAATTCTTTACCGATAAGCCAACGGGAGTTACTTTGACCAATATGGCCTAGTGCAATACCACGTATAACCAGCGCTAATGTTTGGTTACCTGCAACACCGCCCATACTTGGCACAATGGTCATTAAAATAGCAATGGTGGCAAACTGCTCTAAGGTGCCTTCAAACATGTTACTTACTGATGCAGCAAGTAACGCAGCAAATAAGTTAATTGTGAGCCATAGAGAGCGTCTGAAGGTACTTTTCATGACGGGGCCGAAGGTGTCTTCGTCATCATCCATACCAGCCATCCCCATCATGGAGTGTTCGGCGTCTTCACGAATAACATCGACCACGTCATCAATGGTGATACGACCTAACAGCTTTTGTTCTTCATCTACGACAGGGGCTGAAATCCAGTCATGGCGTTCGAATAATTGCGCGACTTCATTATCAGGCATTGCCACAGGGATACTTTCAAGCTCAGGATCCATAATGGTTCGGATCGTTTCGCTCGGATTACAAGTGAGCAAGTCGGCTAAGCGAACTCCGCCCAATACATGATCGTTTCGATCAACGACATACAAGGTATCAGTCGTATCGGGTAAATTCCCGCGCTGGCGAAGGTAGCGTAATACTACATCAATATTAACGTCTGGTCTGAGGGTGACGGTATCGGTGTTCATGATACTGCCAGCGGTGTCGTCAGGGTATAACAATGCTTGCTCTACACGGTGACGATCTTGGCTGCTCATTGATTGCAGAACTTTTTTATATACTGCGTCAGGAAGGCTTCTTAAGATATAGGCTAAGTCATCGGTATCCATGCCAGAGGTAGCTTGCGCAACTTTTTCGGGTGTCATACCGCTGATGAGCGAATCTTTAAGTTCTTCACCAAGATCTTCTAAAATATCACCCGCTTGCTCCTGGTCAATGAGTTGCCATAGAACTTGACGAGTTTTAGGTGGAGAAGATTCAAGGATGAGGGCGACATCTGATGCTGCCATATCATGGAGCATGTTTCTAACATGGACAAACATACCGCTGCCCAAAGCTTGAGTCAGCTGATTTAGGCGCTGTTCGGTAAGCTCGCTGTCGATTACTTCGATACTCATTCGCCACTCCTCAAAAATTCGATTGCCAATATTAACTTAACAGGGTGGAAAGGGAGAAGCAGTTTCTAAGCGTCGTCAAGTTACTGCATAAAAATTAAGCGCTTTATTGATTTTTGTTGGACTTTAAACAGTATAGTGAACAAAACAAACTTGAAGGGAATTAACTGGAGAAAGGGTAGGAATAATTATAAATAGAGAGTTTGTATACCGTTGGGGTTGACTGAGGCAATTGAGATTACAACGGGTTTGATATCAACACTGGTGATTAATGTCGAGATTAGCTTTCTTCATCAAACTTGTCATTGATCAATTTACATACCGCATCTAAAGCGAGTTGAGCATCAGCGCCTTGTGCTTTGACGGTGATGACTTTACCTATGCCACTTTCTAGCATTAATAAGCCTAATACACTGGCAGCGCTAGCCTGCTTTTCACCTTGAATGAGGGTTATGCTTGCTTCAAACTCAGTGGCTAGTATGGCCAGTTTAGTGGCAGCTCTTGCATGGAGTCCAAGTTTGTTACTGATGGTGATATCTTTCGAGATACTCAATTCAGTTGTCACAGTTTGAGTTCTCTATGGCGGGCACTGACTTGATGCTTAGTATTAGAAAAGCGTTTTGTTAGTTGATCGGCAATATAAACTGAGCGGTGCTGACCACCAGTACAACCAATCGCGATCGTTAGGTAGCTACGGTTGTTACGCTCAAGGTGTGGCATCCAAGTTTCGAACAAGTTTTCAATTTGCCAAATGAATTTATTCACCAAAGGCTGTCTACCTAAGAATTCCTGCACGGGTAAATCGAGACCTGTTAGTGGTCGTAACTCAGTTTCCCAATGAGGATTTGGTAAAAAGCGTACATCAAACATAAAGTCAGCTTCAGTAGGCATACCATGTTTGAAACCAAAAGATTCAAAGTGGATCACTAATTCTTTATCAATGCTACCCATTAAGATTTGTCTGACTTGATCGCTTAAGTCATAAATCGTTAGCTGCGAAGTATCAATGTAGTGATCGACCATTTTAGCGATAGGCTCGAGTAAACGGCCTTCTAATTGAATCGCTTCTTGCAGTGAAATTTGGTTTTTTGACAGAGGGTGTAAACGGCGGGTTTCACTGTAGCGCTTTAACAGCACTTTATCATTAGAATTTAAAAATAAACTAATGATGGTCGTATCGTCAGAAAGCAAGGCTATCTGCTCTTCTAGCACTTTGCCTTGCTCTTCAATATTACGAACGTCGACGCTAATCGCGACAAGGTCGTTATTGCCTTTGAGCTGTTCAAGTAAACTACCAATAAGTGGTAAAGGTAGGTTATCAACACAGTAATAACCTAAATCTTCTAATACCCTTAGTGCTACTGATTTACCTGAGCCTGATCGTCCTGATACGATGACAAGTTTCATGCAGTTATAACCTGATAAAGTTCTGTAGCGTCATGACTCTTTCGAAGTCGCTTAAGGATTAATTTATCGCTCAGTTTTTCAGCCATACTCGACAGCGTACTTAAATGCTGTTGGCATTGATCAGAAGGAACTAACAGCGCAAATAATATATCCACGGGTTTCTTGTCGATAGCATCAAACTCAATGCCTTCTTCACACTTGATCAAAATTGCTATCGGTTCTTCGATATCAGTTAATCGACCATGAGGAATCGCAATGCCATTTCCTATACCTGTACTACCCATTTTTTCACGTGCTATTAAACTTTCAAAAATAGCCTGTGAAGATAGGGTTGGGTACTGGGCAGCCATTAAATCGCTGATAAGTTCCAGTACTTTTTTCTTACTGCCCGGCGTGGCGCAGGTAGTGCACGCCGGCTGCAGAATGGTGCGAAGTTCCATCGTTAGTGTTTAATTAACTTCTCTTTGTGTTTAATTACCTGACGATCTAATTTGTCGATCAGGGCGTCAATTGCAACATACATATCAGCGTTCTGTGATACCGCAAAAACTTCACCTCCTTTGAGGTGTAATTTTGCCTCTGCAATTTGTTGCAGCTTTTGAACATTGAGCACAACGTGAACATTATTGATCTGTTCGAAGTGTCGTTCAAGCTTTGAAAACTTAGTTTGTACATACTCACGTAAAGATTGAGTAATTTCCACATGGTGCCCAGTCAGGTTAATTTGCATATATCATCCTCCAATAACAAAGGCTTATAGGCTTTTGCGTTGGTTTGAGGGAGGGATGAGCATTGCTTCACGATATTTGGCGATCGTACGCCGAGCAACATTGATCCCTTGTTCTGCCAATAGCGTCGCCATTTTACTATCGCTAAGTGGCTTTTGCTGGTTTTCTGCCGCAACAAGCTTTTTAATAAATGCGCGAATTGCAGTAGAAGAACATTCTCCGCCATCATCAGTACTCACATGGCTTGAAAAGAAATATTTTAGTTCAAAAAGTCCCCTAGGGGTGTGCATATACTTTTGTGTCGTGACACGCGAAATGGTTGATTCATGCATTTCAACGGCTTCAGCAATGTCATTAAGTACCATTGGCTTCATTGCTTCTTCGCCAAACTCAAAAAAGCCTTGTTGAAATTGCACAATACAATTAGCCACTTTTAATAGTGTCTCATTACGGCTTTCAATACTTTTGATAAACCATTTTGCCTCTTGTAAATGGCCGCGAATAAACTGGCTGTCTGACTGATTAGCAGAGCCTTTCGCCATGGCTGCATATTGCTGATTCACACCAATTTTTGGCATGTTATCTGGATTTAATTCAACGACCCAACGGCCACTCTTTTTAAACACTGTCACATCAGGAATGACATATTCATCTTTAATAGGAGTGATCTGTAACCCTGGACGTGGGTTAAGCGTTTGAATAAATTGAATCGCTTCGCGTAAATCATCTTCTTTAAGCTTGGTTTTACGCATTAATAATCTAAAGTCACGGCCTGCAATTAAGTCTAGGTGTTCTGCAATCAGTAGCTTAACGTTATCGATACAAGGTATTTCATTAGGGTATTGGCCAAGCTGAATCATCAAGCATTCGCTTAAATCTCTTGCTGCAACGCCTACAGGATCAAAATGCTGTACTCGTTTGAGTACAGCTTCAACTTCATCGAGTTCAATATCTTCTAGGCCTAAAGCTTGCAATATGTCTTCAGTTGTTTGGGTTAAGTAACCACGTTCATCAACGGCATCGATAATCGCCGTAGCAATTACCAGATCGTTTTCAGAAAAAGGGGTGAGATTTTTTTGCCACTCTAAATGCTCATATAAGCCTTCTGTGGTTTCACCCTGAAAAGGCATATCGTCATCACGAGCCACTGCGCCAGAACCTGAACTTGGGGATGCTGTGTAAACTTCATCCCATGTGGTATCCATTGGTAATTCGTCAGGCATGGATTCTTTGGTTAACGATTCAGTGGTGTCTACGGTTGAGGTGTCTTTTTCAACAGTCACTTGGCTGTTATCACTAAAATCAGTATCGGTTTGCTGGGCGTTTTCTTTTACTGGTTCTTTTGCTTTAGCAAACTCATCTTCGAGCTCAAGGAGTGGATTTGAGTCAAGTGCTTGTTGAATTTCTTGCTGTAGCTCCAATGAGGAAAGTTGCAATAAGCGAATGGCTTGTTGCAACTGTGGGGTCATAGTCAGGTGTTGACCCATTTTAAGTTGGAGTGAGGCTTTCATTTACCGCTTATCCCTAATTGAGTTTCATCATCGCGACTAACAATTGTGTGGGTCTAGCACCTTTTTAAACTGCTTCTAGGCTTAAGCTGAACCTTGGCTTAAGTTCAGTCTAGAACATTGCACTAAAAAGTGGGACTGATACTGGTCGCGACATGCCATATTGTGCACTAAAGAATGCTAACTATAGCTTGAATTGCTCACCTAAGTATACTGACCTGACTTGCTGATTGTCTAAGATTTCAGCAGGCGTGCCTTCTGCAATTAAATCACCGTGGCTAACAATATACGCGCGCTCACATACATCAAGCGTTTCACGAACATTATGGTCGGTAATGAGTACTCCAAGTCCACGATTTTTTAATTGTTGAATAATTTTCTTGATATCTATCACAGAGATAGGGTCGACACCAGCAAAAGGCTCATCTAGCAGAATGAACTTAGGATTTGCCGCTAATGCGCGTGCGATTTCAACACGTCGACGTTCACCACCCGATAATGCCATACCTTGGCTATCGCGAATGTGAGTAATATTAAACTCTTCTAATAAGTGCTCTAACTCTTCGATGCGCTGCTCAGTCGTTAAACTCTTGCGGGTTTGCAACACCGCCATAATATTATCGTGTACGGTTAACTTGCGAAAAATACTGGCTTCTTGTGGTAAATAGCCAATACCTTTGCGTGCACGCAGGTGCATTGGATCTGCCGTGAGATCATCTGAATCAATTAATATGCGGCCTTTATCACTTTTAACTAAGCCAACGACCATATAAAAGGTGGTGGTTTTACCTGCACCATTTGGCCCTAATAGCCCAACAATTTGACCTGTTTTAACGGTAAGACTGACATTTTTGACCACTTGGCGACTTTTGTAGCTTTTAGCCAAGTTTTCAGCTGTTAAGGTAATTTGGGTCATTATTGAGTTTGCTCTAGCGCTGGTGTTTCAGGTAATGCATCTGAAGCTGGTTGCTCATCACTTGATGCAGGTTTAGCTATTGCAGGTGTTTCAGCTTCAGTTGCTGCTGCCGAATCTAAACCATTTTCAGTGTTTTCGATAACGGCATCAAATTGATTTTCAATTAACTTCTCAACTGTTTCTTCAGGTGCTTGCTCTGTGACTTCTTCTGTTGAAACAGCCTCAGATGAGGCGCTATCTGGTTGCTCTGAAGTGTCTTTCGATTCATTTAAATCAGGATAGTTTTCAGGCTGGAAAATTGTGATGACTCGGTCTTTTCCGTCGCCAGTACTTTCAGCGATCAATTGCTGTTTTTCAATATTATAACTGATGAGGTTACCGGTAACTTGGCTACCTGCTTGATCAAGTTTAGCGTTACCTTTTAAGGTTAAAATACTGCTGGCTAGCTCATATCTGATTTCATTGGCACTGGCTGTACCAATACGACCATCATCTAACTCTTGCGAGAATGTAGCCGGATTACCGGTGGCAACCATGGTTTTTTGACCGCCAGACTCTTCACTAAATGCGCGCAATTCATCTGCATTAATGTTAATCGTGCCTTGGGTGACGTTAACAGGGCCAAAGAAAATAACTTGGTTATTTTTAATGTCTGCTTTTTGGCTCACAGCTGCGACTTTTAGCTCTTGTTGTAGATCGCCTTCTTTAGCGTTAACGCCAGTCATTCCAATTAGGCTTATTCCAACTAGGCTCAACTTTACAAAATGTTGTAGTGAGACAGTAAGGTTATTACTTTGCTTCATACGTTCCTTCTACTTGACTTAAAAGCTCTAATTCTTCGGCATTTAAATCAGCGTAAAGGCCTAAGCCTTGTATATTAAAATCTTGACCTGTGACATATATTTGTCTGTCAGACGTCATGATCATAGTGTTCAAATCGAGAGCCAACATAGTGGTTGTCAAAGATTGTACTGGTTCATTGATGTTTATTGCATCAATAATAACATTATTTTGTAGCACTACTTTGCCAGTTTCTTTATTAAGCTTGCCTAAATCAGCAGTTAATTGCCACTCAGCTTCACCATTTTCTGGATAGACAAGATAAACAGGTTCAGTGAACAAGGTTTCATTTGTTTGCTGAAAATGTTCCATGTGTTTTGCTGATACACGACTTTGGACTAAGCCTTGCTCGTTAAATTCAGTACTACGTAAGTCATTAGCTATAAACTCAGGACGAGCAGGATCAGGCAGCTTTGATGCTTCCATCTGGCTGCGCTTGACTTGGACTTGCCAATATAAAATCAGTGCAGCGCCAAAGAAGGCTAAAATGGCCAATGTGGTGCGGCTCATATACTCATTCCATGGGCCGATTCAAATTTGTCTTGGCTAACCAATAGCAGATCAGTTAATTCGCGTAGTGCCCCATTGCCGCCATTTATACTAGTAATCATTTGGCAGTGACGTTTTACAAAAGGGTGACCGTCTGCAACACAAACCGCAAGACCCACTTCTTTCATGACGGGTAAGTCGACCATGTCATCACCGATATAGGCGACTTCATCAGGTTTGACATTATAAATGCTCAGCAAGTCTTTAAACGGGGTAAGTTTATCATCCACGCCTTGATAGATATGGCTGACGCCAAGAGCTGTCATTCTATTTTCTACAATGGCAGATTTACGGCCTGTGATCACAGCGACTTGAATACCGCTGGTTAAAATTGAGCGGACGCCATAACCATCTCGAGTATGAAATGCTTTGAGTTCTTCACCTGCATTACTTAAGTAGATGCGGCCATCGGAAAAAACGCCGTCAACATCACAGATAAGCAGTTTGATTTTTTTAGCGCGCTGCCAAATGTCATCACTGACAGGGCCATATAAGCCTTGATGAACTTGTGTTTCAGACATATTAAATGACTCCTGCTTTAACCATATCGAGCATGTTTAATGCGCCAACAGGCTGTTGATTGTTATCAACCACGATTAAGCCGTTAATGCTTTTTTCATCCATAATTTGCAATGCTTGTGCAGCCAAAATATCGGCACTGATGGTAATACAGTTTGGTGTCATGACATCGGCAATGGCTGTGGTACGTAAATTCTTTTCTGCATCAATCACGCGGCGTAAATCTCCGTCAGTAAATATACCCACAAGTTGACCGCCATCATCAGTCACTGCAGTCATGCCTAAACCTTTATTTGAAATTTCATATAAGGACTCAGTGATACAGACACTGCTGTTAACTATAGGTACATCAGCACCTTGATGCATAACATCTGACACTTTTAACAGTAATTTACGGCCTAAAGAGCCGCCTGGGTGAGATAAAGCGAAATCATCACGGGTAAAGCCCCTTGCTTGAAGCAAAGCGACAGCTAGTGCATCGCCCATGACCAATGTTGCCGTTGTGCTTGAAGTGGGGGCGAGTCCTAACGGACAAGCCTCTTCTGGTACTTCAATACAAAGATGCAATTTCGATAAGCGCGCCATATTCGAGTCAGGCTTCCCTGTAACCGCGATAACCGGTACGCCCATTCTTTGAATTACTGGTAGCAAAGTGAGAATTTCGCTTGATTCACCAGAATTTGAAATTGCTAAGACGATATCATTTTTAGCCAAAGCCCCTAAATCGCCATGGCTTGCTTCACCTGGGTGAACAAAAAACGCTGGTGTGCCTGTACTGGCGAGAGTGGCTGAAATCTTGTTACCAATATGGCCCGATTTTCCCATACCCATGACAATGACTTTGCCTTTACATTGCAAAATAAGTTCACAAGCTTGGCCAAACTCATCGGAATCAACATATTGATAGAGGTTATCTAATGCCGTTTTCTCGATATCAATGACCTGGCGGCCCCATTGGCGCAATTGTTTCTGATCTATCATAGGTCTCTCGCTCTGTTCTAACACTAATGAAACATTAGCATTAGTGAGATAAAAGTCTTTATGCCCCGTTATTGAGATTGAAATAAGACAATCTGGTACGCAATAAAGACGACTAATAAAATGACGCCATGCCAGCGAGTTAGCTGCTTTTTGGCGCCACTGGATAAAACGAGTACTGCTAATGCGGTACTGGTACCCAGCACCATATAAAAATCTCGGCTACTTGCTTGCGCATCAATCTCACCTGGAGCGATGAGCCCAGGAATAGCCAATACTGCTAAAATATTAAATAAGTTCGATCCGACAATGTTACCAATGGCGAGATCGTCTTCTTTCTTCAACACCCCAGCAATACATGCAGCAAGCTCAGGTAAACTGGTACCCACTGCAATAATGGTCAATCCGATGACTAAGTCGGAAAGCCCGAATGTCTTGGCAATGCCTACAGCACCAGTCACCATCCAATCGGCAGAAAGCGGCAGTAGGATCATGCCCACAATGATCCAGATAATAGCATGTAATGTGGGTACATTTTTAGGGATCTCTGCATCAGATTCGTCAGATAACGGATCTATTTGCTTATTTCTCATGGCTTGCCAAATGAAATAGCCCATTAATCCAAAAAATGCGACTAATAAAACACCGCCTTCAAAACGAGTTAGCATGCCGTCATGGATGAGGTAACCGGCTAAAACAGTTGCTGCTAGCATTAGCGGTATTTCTCTTTTGAGTGTTTGAGAACTCACTGAAATAGCACCAAGTAGGGCGGTAATACCAAGAATTAAGGTGATGTTAGCAACGTTTGAGCCCAGCACATTACCTACGGCTGTATTGCTCATGCCTTCCATTGATGCAGTGGCTGCGACAAACATTTCGGGTGCTGAACTTCCCATTGCAACAATGGTTAAACCAATCAGCATTGGCGGCAGTCCAAGGTTACGAGCGAAAGCGGCTGCGCCATATACGAAGCGATCTGCGCTCCAAACTAATACGCCTAGGCCAGCGATTAGCATCAAGATATTAAAAAGCATGTTTGTCCAAAAAAAGTGTTGATAGCTATATTTGTGCAGAATTTTAACAAAAATATGAGCAGATGCGATAATTGTTGTGGATTGTAACTCATGGTGATTGATTTGTTGTAGGTTCTTACACAATTTCGTACAATTCAGATCTACATCTTGCGGGCCAGGAAGGCTATTATTTCCTCTATGTCAGATTCAAGTTCATTACAAAATACATCCCCTTTGGTTGAAATTCGTCATATGAAATTCAATCGTGGTTCACGTGTCATCTTTGATGATATTTGTTTGAACATTCCTAAGGGAAAAGTTACCGCAATTATGGGCCCCAGCGGCATCGGTAAAACGACGCTCCTTAAATTAATTGGTGGTCAATTAACCCCAGACAGCGGTGAAGTATTATTCAGTGGTGAAAATATTCACCAACTCAAACGTCAGCAATTATTTGAGCTGCGTAAACGCATGAGCATGCTATTTCAAAGTGGTGCCTTATTCACCGACATGAATGTATTTGATAATGTGGCTTTTGCATTACGTGAGCATTCTGGTTTACCTGAAAGCATTATTCGTAAAGTGGTGATGATAAAGTTGCAAGCGGTGGGATTACGAGGCGCAGCTCAGATGAACCCTAATGAGTTATCGGGCGGTATGCAAAGGCGAGCAGCGTTAGCGAGAGCGATTGCCTTAGAGCCTGAAATGATCCTTTATGATGAGCCATTTGCTGGGCAAGATCCTATTTCAATGGGGATGCTGGTGAAATTAATCGGTGAGCTATCCAGTACCTTAAAACTCACTTCTGTCGTTGTTTCCCACGATGTTGACGCTGTTCTGAGCATTGCTGATTACGTGTACGTGATTGCTGAAAAGAAAGTGATTGCCTCAGGGACTCCCGACGAGCTTAGAGCATCAAATAACCCTCAAATTGAACAGTTTATTAATGGCCGACCAGACGGGCCTGTGCCTTTTCATTTCCCCGCTGAAGATTACCAACAGGAGATGCTAAATGGGCGTAGTTAGTCGTGTAGCGGACTTAGGCCGAGTTGCATTGGATGTTTTAGCAGGGCTAGGCCGTGCAGGCTTAATGCTTTGGGGCGCGATTATCAATGTGCCTAATATCAGTAAAGGTTTGCCATTAGTGGTTAAGCAAATTTATGTGCTTGGTGTGCGCTCAATGGTGATAATCATCGTATCAGGCTTATTTATTGGTATGGTTTTGGCGCTTCAAGGTTATACCGTTTTAGCTGATTTTGGCACTGTTGAAAGTTTAGGCCCGATGGTTGCGCTGAGTTTACTGCGTGAACTTGGCCCTGTCGTGACGGCATTATTATTTGCGGGACGTGCAGGTTCAGCATTAACCGCAGAAATAGGCTTAATGAAATCCACTGAGCAATTATCTAGCTTAGAGATGATGGCTATCGATCCATTAAGGCAAGTGATTGCGCCGCGTTTTTGGGCAGGGGTGATAAGTGTACCTTTATTAACAATGATGTTCTGCCTCGTTGGTATTTTAGGTGGTCATCTTGTTGGGGTTGAATGGAAAGGCATCGATAGCGGGTCTTTTTGGTCAATACTGCAAGCATCTATCGAATGGCGCCAAGATATTGTGAATTGTTTGATTAAAAGTGCTCTATTTGGCGTGGTAGTAACTTGGATTGCTTTGTACCGCGGGTATGAGGTCACGCCAAACCCAGAAGGGATAAGTAAGGCAACCACTTCGACAGTGGTGCAAGCAAGTTTAGCGGTACTCGCACTCGACTTTTTGCTTACAGCAATCATGTTTGGTCAGTAACAAATTTCGCATTCATTAATTAAGTGGTTGAAGCATATGTTGACAAGGAAAGTAGAATTATTCGTTGGGCTCTTTTTACTAACAGGGTTGTTGGCATTTTGTGTATTGGTGTTTAACGTTGCCAATGTGGAACTAAAGTCGAGTAAAGAGACCTATACTTTAAGAGCTGAGTTTAACAATATCGGCGGTTTAAAGGTGCGTTCACCTGTGAAGGTTGGCGGTGTTGTCGTTGGCCGAGTCTCGAAAATTACACTGGATAATAAGAAGCTGGTGCCCGTAGTTACCTTAACCATGGATAAAGAGTTTAATCAGTTCCCTGAAACGAGTAGCTTATCAATTTTAACGTCAGGGTTATTAGGTGAGCAATTTTTAGGGCTGACCCCAGGCTTTATGGACGATGACATAGAAATGTTAGCAGATGGGGATAGAGTGCATGACACTCGCTCTGCATTGATTTTAGAGGATTTAATTGGGCAGTTATTATATAGCGTTTCTTCAAAGGACAATTAGGAGAGAAGTATGAGCCAAGTCTTTAAACGTATTTTGCAAACTATGGTGTTGTTAGTTGGCAGTGCTGTGAGTCTCACAATGTCAGCGAGTGAAGTGACAAGTGAAGTTATAGATACTCATGATCCTTTTAAGTTAGTCCAGCAAGTATCGAATAAAACCTTTGATCGCTTTAATACTGATAAAGCGTTAATTGATGCTGATTTAAGTCATTTAAAGGTGATTGTGCGTGAAGAATTAATGCCATATGTCGATTACAAATATGCTGCTTATAAAGTCATGGGGCAGTATTTACGCGACACGACACCAGAACAACGTGAGCGTTTTGTCGAAGCGTTTGAAGGTTACTTGGTGGCGACTTACGCTCAAGCCTTTACCGAGTATACAGGTCAAAAAGTACAGTTTTCCCCTGCGAGTGATTTTGCCGATGAGAAATTCGTCGATGTAAATGTGCAAATTATTGAAGATGGCCGCCCACCGATTAAAGTGATGTTTAAAGCAAGACGCCTTAAAGATGATAGTTGGAAGGCATTTGATTTAGTCGCTGAAGGGGTGAGTCTACTTGCGTCAAAACAGTCTGAAATTTCAAACTTAATTCGCCAGAAAGGGGTGGATTCCGTAATTGAAATGCTAAAAGATCGCACCCAACAAGAAATCAATTACAAACAGGATAAGGAAAATGCTGCGTGATTGAGTTTTTACAACAAGGTGACACTTGTGAAATTAAAGGGCAATTAAGGCAAACAGAGGTCATTGATTTATGGCCAAAACGACAACAGTTGTTTACTGATAGCACGCAAGTGTTAGACTTGTCTGCTTTAGAGTATGCCGACAGCGCAGGCGTCGCATTTTTACTTGAGCTGATATGCTTAGGTAATTGCAGTAAAAGCACTACTCAGCCAAGAACATTGGCAAATCCGAGTCAACATCTAAAAAAACTCATTGAGTTATATGATTTAGAATCCTTTTTTCTAGAAAACTAGCATTGAATTTAAGGTAGCAAATTCCATGGATTGCAAAGTAATCGAACAAATTTTATCAGACGCACTCACTGTAGATGAAGTTCATGTCACGTCTGACGGTAGTCATTTTAAGGTCGTTGCCGTAGGCGAATGCTTTGATGGCATGAGTAAAGTAAAGCAACAACAGACGATTTACGCACCATTGAATGAATTCATAGCCAGTGGTGAGTTGCATGCGCTGACCATCAAAACTTTTACGCCGACACAGTGGAAGCGTGAAAAACTATTTAATATGTAATTTCAGAGAGTCAGTGTGGATAAACTAACAATTCAAGCCAGTCAGCCGCTTTCTGGAAATGTGACCATTTCTGGGGCGAAAAATGCCGCTTTGCCGATTTTGTTTGCAAGTGTGCTAGCAGAGACTGACTTTATCGTTTCTAACGTACCGAGTCTTCGAGACGTCAATACAACGTGTAAGTTATTGCGTTGTTTAGGCGCAGAAGTGAAAGAGTTAGGCGACAGCAAGTACTGTATTTCAACTCAAAACCTAAATGAGTTTTGTGCTCCTTACGATCTCGTTAAAACCATGCGAGCGTCTATTTTAATTTTAGGCCCATTACTCGCAAGGTTTGGTACTGCAGATGTATCATTACCTGGTGGTTGTGCCATTGGTGCCCGCCCTGTAAACCTTCACTTGCAAGGCTTAGAGCAAATGGGCGCTAAGATTGAAGTGAAAGAAGGTTACATCAAAGCGCGTGTTGATGGCCGTCTTAAGGGCGCGCATATCTTTATGGATATGGTCAGCGTCGGCGCGACTGAAAACTTACTTATGGCCGCCACACTTGCAGATGGTGAAACAATCATCGAAAACGCTGCGCGTGAACCTGAAATTAATGATTTAGCCCATTGCTTAATTAGCATGGGGGCCAAAATATCTGGTGTAGGCACTGCAACACTAAAAATTGAAGGTGTTGAACGCTTGTCTGGCTGTGAGCATCGAGTGATGCCAGATCGAATCGAAACCGGTTCGTTTTTGGTTGCAGCAGCAGTAACGCGCGGAAGTATTCGTTGTGTTGATGCTGACCCTTCATCACTTGAAGCTGTACTTGCCAAACTTGAAGATGCAGGTGCGAAAATTACCACAGGTGATGATTGGATCGAGCTTGATATGCAGGGTAAACGTCCTGTCGCTGTTAATATTAAAACAGCGCCATATCCTGCATTTCCAACCGATATGCAAGCTCAGTTTTGTGTACTTAATGCATTAGCTGAAGGCACCAGTCATGTGACTGAAACGATTTTTGAAAATCGTTTTATGCATGTACCTGAGCTAAGTCGTATGGGCGCCGAGATGGAACTTGAAGGTAATACTTGCATCATTAAAGGTATAGAGCGCATGAATGGTGCTCAAGTGATGGCGACGGATTTACGTGCATCAGCAAGTTTAGTGATTGCGGGCTTAATGGCTGATGGTGTCACAACTGTCGATCGGATTTATCATTTAGATCGCGGCTATGAACATATCGAAGATAAATTTGCAGGCTTAGGCGGCAAAGTGGTTCGCGTTAGCTAAGCTAATATCTGTATTGATAACTAAAGCCGCTTTTTGAGCGGCTTTTTTATGTCTTAATATTTAGTCATCATGAATTTGGAGTGATTAAAAAGCCTGCATAAGCAGGCTTTATTTGAGGATAAACCAGTTTAAATTAACTATCAGTAGGGAGCTTCTCTCCAATAACAACGGGTAGTTCTAGTGGTTTGCCTTCACGAATAATAGTGATATTCACTTGATTACCTGGTGTGGTTTCAGCAATTCTATCCATTAACATTTCAACGCCTGGTACGCTTTCTTCTTCGTATTGAATAATCACATCACGAGGACGCAGCGTTGCTTTTGATGCTGGGCCATTTGGATCAACACCTGTGACTAATACGCCTTTAAGGTCGGGTAAGTTGAGAATTTGCGCCATTACAGGACTCAAAGGTTCGCCTGAAATACCCAGTGCACCACGGATCACGCGGCCGTTAGTAATCAATTTCCCCATAATGCTATGGGCAAGCTTTATAGGAATAGCAAAGTTAATCCCGTGACCACCACCTTCAGCCCCAATTTGGAAAGCAGCAGTATTAATACCAATAAGCTCACCTCCGGTATCAATTAACGCGCCGCCAGAGTTACCAGCGTTAATTGCTGCGTCAGTTTGTAAAAAGTCGAGATAACCAGAGCTTAAGCCATTGCGACCTGTGGCACTGATGATGCCTTGTGTGATGGTTTGACCTAAATTATATGGATTACCAATGGCTAAAACCACATCACCCACTTGTGCGGGGTTATTAAGATTAATAGGCACAATAGGCACATTGTCGCCATCAATTTCAATTTTAAGGACCGCTAAATCAGTGATTTGATCTGAACCCACAACTTCAGACGTAAACTTACGACCATCTTGCAGCGCGATAACAATCTCATCGGCTTTTTTGATCACGTGGTAGTTAGTTAAAATGTAGCCTTCTTTGCTCATGATCACTCCGGAGCCAAGGCCTTGGAGTGAGCTTGAGTTCAGTGGACTATTTTGATCTAAACTTAAGCTGTATATGTTTACAACTGCTGGAGCAGCTCTACGTACAGCGCTAGCAAATGACAATTCATTATGATGTTGAGTCGTCGTTAAGCCGTTATTGAAGCTATTGTTGTTAGTAATGGAATTAACAAATAAGAATACAGCAGCCATGACCAAACCAAATACCACAGCCTTGCTTAAGTAAAGAATAGTGTCTTTGAAGTTCATTGGTCGACTACATATAGGAAAGATGAGCAAATATTATCATGACTAAAAAAATTAAGCATCGTAGCGACAAACTACAATGCTTAATTTATGTTTGATAATAAGATTTAATTTAAGGCTTTATCTCAGTACTAAGTACATTAATTTGTTATCGCGGAGCACCTTTAACGCAACAGCACCTTGTGGATTCTTTAGCTCTTCTTTTAACGCGTTCAGGTTTTTGACCTTACTGCGATTTAAGCCGACAATTAAGTCTCCTTCTTGAAGGCCATTTCGTGCTGCTGGAGAGCCCTGTGCAATACTCGTAATTTCGATACCTTTACGGCTATTACTCAGTTCTGCCCCTTCTAACATTGGGTGGAGGGCATTATCGGCAGAACCTGAACTCGAGGTTGATTCACCTAGAACTACGTTCGCGGTTTCTTCATCGCCATCACGAATAATGCCAATTTCAACTTTTGCACCAGCGCCCATCGTGGCTACTTTGGCTCTAAGCTCTTGGAAATTTTTAATCTTTTTACCATTAACGCTAACAATAATGTCGCCAGCTTCTATGCCTGCTTTATCAGCGGCGCTATCAGGCATGACTTCACTGATAAACCCGCCATGTTGGGTTTCAAGGCCAAACGCTTTTGCCAGCTCGTTATCTAAATCGCGCCCCGTGACACCAAGTACGCCACGCTTCACTTCACCATGTTCAATAATTTGATTAATGAGGTTGTTCACCATATTGGCGGGAATTGCAAAACCAATCCCGACGTTACCGCCACTTGGTGCAACGATTGCTGTATTGATACCGATAAGCTCACCATTTAAATTAACGAGTGCGCCGCCAGAATTACCGCTGTTAATCGCGGCGTCGGTTTGAATAAAGTTCTCAAGCATTTCAATGCCAAGGCCACTACGTCCTAGAGCACTAACAATCCCTGAAGTTACGGTTTGTCCAAGGCCAAATGGGTTACCAATAGCCACAGCAAAGTCACCCACTCGAATATCATCTGAGTTAGTCTGTTTAATTGCCGTTAGGTTTTTTGCTTCAATTTGCAGTAGCGCAATATCAGATTCTGGATCAGCGCCTATTAATTTAGCATCAATTTCTCGTCCATCATGTAGGCCAATTTTGATTTCATCCGCGCCGTTAATGACGTGGTTATTGGTGACGATATAGCCTTCTTTGGCATCAATAATAACCCCTGAACCTAAGCCTCTGAATGGTCGCTCTTGGACTTGCTCTTGCGGCGCATTAGGGCCAAAGAAATACTTAAATACATCTGGGATTTGTTGTTTCGATGTTTGGGTACCACTTACCGCAACCGATACAACAGCAGGTGTTGTTCTTTCAAGCATGGGCGCTAGGCTTGGTAATGCTTGACCATCAACAGTTTGGGGAATTGCCGCTTGTGATAAGGCCGGCATTAAAGATAGCGAGGCTGATAAAATTGCTGCTGAGAGTAAAGTTAATTTTGGTTTCATTAATTATTGCTCCTTGAAAAATTAAATCATGGCTCGGTAAAAGTTTACAGTTATCGCCTTTGATCAAATTTAATCTGATAATCGTACATGGTATATATAACCTCGGAGTCTATGCTGTTTCAATAAGTTCAGCCTATATTAACAAAGGTTAATTTTTTGTAGTTATAAACGTTACCTCAATTGTAGCTGCATGCTATGATTGTTTCGAATTTTCAGCAGTATAAGAGAGTCGTACTTGTGTCGCAGTTAAGCCCTTGGCAGCATTACCAGCAAGATTTAACCCGTGATGGTTTTTCTCACGATATAGCACAAGAGCAAGCGGTAAAATCGCTACAACGGGTTTATGAAGAAGTCATTGCAGCCGATGTCCAACCTTCAGGTATTGGCAAGTTGTTTAGTGCGATAGGATTGAAAAAATCTGACTCATCGATTCAAGGACTGTATTTATGGGGTGGAGTAGGGCGCGGTAAAACCTACTTGATGGATACCTTTTATGATGCACTGCCTACAGATAAAAAATTGCGTGCACATTTCCATCGTTTTATGCACCAGCTGCATCATGATCTCGGTGAAATGGAAGGGGTACAAGATCCGCTCATTAGCATTGCTAAGAAAATGGCGCAGCAATATAAGATAATCTGCTTTGATGAATTTTTTGTCTCAGACATTACCGACGCGATGTTACTGGGCACCTTATTCCAATATCTCTTCAAAGAAGGTGTTGCCTTAGTGGCGACCTCTAATATCATTCCTGACGACTTATATAAGAACGGGTTACAACGCGCACGCTTCTTACCTGCAATTAAACTGATTAATGAGCATTGTGAAATATTAAATGTCGATTCGGGAATTGATTACCGTTTACGTACTCTTGAACAAGCAGAGATTTATCATTTCCCCTTAGATCAGCAAGCGGATACCAATTTAATCACTTACTTTGGTCAACTCGCGCCAGAATCAGAAGTGCTTACAGGTTCTATTGAAATTGAAGGCCGTGAGATTGCTATTCGCCAACAATCTCAAGGTGTCTTATTAGCTAACTTTAGAGACTTATGTGATGGTCCTCGTTCGCAACGTGACTATATGGAAGTGGCGAGGCTGTATCACACTGTTTTAGTGAGTGGCCTCGAGCAAATGGGGTCTTCAACCACAGGTGACGATATCGCGAGGCGCTTTTTGGCCATGGTCGATGAATTTTACGAACGTAATGTAAAACTGATTATTTCTGCAGAAGTTTCATTAGAAGATATCTATACCGATGGCTTATTGAGCTTTGAGTTTAGGCGCTGCCGTTCAAGACTGATTGAAATGCAGTCTCATGACTATTTAACTTTAGAGCATCTTCCTTAAATAGGGCATATATCAAATTGCTGTTTAGGTTTACTTATATAGGTAACTTATTCGCTAGCTATATTTGAGTTGATAGGGTTGAGTGTTTATTGAACGACTCATGTCGATGAGATAGTGAATATTCAGCATAAAATCCAGAAATCACCTTCATAGGTGATTTTTTTATAATTATGAAAAAATTAGATGATTTTTAACTCAAGTTTGTCTATAATCCGCCACCTGCCCTCGTTACTCCACCGAATTTGGGTGGAAGATTTAAACCAATTTCAGCTCGAAGGGGCTTTGAAATGGTCATTGTGTTGATTGCATGTGCAGTCAGCATTGAGACAGAATTTTAATCATTGGGTTTTTGTAAAATGAAGACTACATTTACTGCTACACCAGAAACAGTCACACGTGACTGGTTCGTCGTTGATGCTGAAGGTAAAACTTTAGGTCGTATCGCTACTGAAATTGCTACTCGTTTACGCGGTAAGCATAAGCCAGAGTATACTCCTCATGTTGACACTGGTGACTACATCATCGTTATTAACGCTGAGAAAGTTACAGTGACTGGTAACAAAGCTAAAGGCAAAGTTTACTACTCACATTCAGGTTTCATCGGTGGTATCAAGCAGATTACTTTTGAAAAGCTGCAAGATCATAAGCCTGAGATGATTATCGAGAAAGCAGTTAAGGGTATGTTACCAAAAGGTCCTTTGGGCCGCGCTATGTTCCGTAAACTTAAAGTTTACTCTGGCGCTGAACATAACCACGCTGCACAACAACCACAAGTTCTTGATATCTAATCCGGGAGTAAGCTAATGTCTGCAACTCAGTACTACGGCACTGGCCGTCGTAAAACATCAACTGCTCGCGTATTCGCTAAAGCAGGTAGTGGTCAAATCGTTGTTAACCAACGTCCACTAGATGTATATTTTGGTCGTGAAACTGCTCGTATGGTTGTTCGTCAACCACTTGAGCTAGTTGAAATGACAGATAAACTTGACATCTATGTAACTGTTAAAGGCGGTGGAACCACTGGCCAAGCAGGTGCAATTCGTCACGGTATTACTCGTGCATTGCTTCAGTTAGACGAAGCTCTACGTCCTTCTTTACGCGGCGCTGGTTTCGTTACCCGTGATGCTCGTAAAGTTGAGCGTAAGAAGGTTGGTCTACGTAAAGCACGTCGTAAGCCACAATTCTCAAAACGTTAATTCGTTTTTGGAATTCAAAAAGCCCAGCTATATGCTGGGTTTTTTATTGCCTTTTTTTTATCAAATACAGCTATGATACAAAATGATAATGGTGTTTCATTTATTTGATGCTGCCACTGTTCTGTTGTTGAGTTAATAATAAATTGTGGGATGAATGATGGATTTTCAAGTGTGGATGTTTGCGATTGGTTTAGTTTTGGTTTTAGAAGGGATTGGACCGTTACTATTTCCACAGCAATGGAAAAAATATTTAGCTGAGATTTCGAGCCAAAACAAGAATGTTCTCAGGAGGTTAGGTGGATCATTGGTGTCTGCTGGCATAGTACTATTAATAATTTTCGCATAAAATACTTGCAATACACCCCCAGAAATCTGTTAAAATTCGCCTTTATACCGCAACCTTGCAGCAGACGATGGGCAAAAACGTAGTAGTACTCGGCACTCAATGGGGTGACGAAGGAAAAGGTAAGATTGTCGACCTTCTAACAGAACAGGCAAAATATGTAGTTCGTTACCAAGGCGGCCACAATGCTGGTCATACTCTTGTTATCGACGGCGATAAAACAGTACTTCATTTGATTCCGTCAGGGATCTTACGCGACAATGTGAAATGCATTATCGGTAATGGTGTAGTGCTCGCTCCCGATGCTTTGATGAAAGAGATCAACATGCTTAAAGAGCGTGGTGTTCCTGTCGAAGAGCGTCTTCTTATTTCAGAAGCATGTCCACTAATTCTACCTTTCCATTGTGCTCTTGATGTGGCTCGCGAAAAAGCGCGCGGCAATCAAGCTATCGGTACAACGGGTCGTGGTATTGGTCCAGCTTATGAAGATAAAATTTCTCGTCGTGGTCTTCGCGTAGGTGATTTGTTCAATGCTGAACTTTTCGCTGTTAAGCTAAAAGAAGTGATGAAATATCACAACTTCATGCTAACCGAATACTATGATTGTGAAGCTGTTGACTATCAAACAACGCTAGATGATGCATTAGCTATCGCTGATTATCTGAAAAGCATGTGTACTGATGTGACTGAATTACTAGATACTGCCCGTAAAGCGGGTGAGCCAATCTTGTTTGAAGGCGCACAAGGTACATTACTTGATATCGACCATGGTACATACCCATATGTGACTTCATCAAACACTACAGCAGGTGGCGTAGCTACTGGTTCTGGTTTTGGTCCTCGTCACTTAGATTATGTATT
Source organism: Shewanella sp. 10N.286.51.B7 (assembly GCF_002873615.1). Lineage (NCBI taxonomy): Bacteria > Pseudomonadati > Pseudomonadota > Gammaproteobacteria > Alteromonadales > Shewanellaceae > Shewanella > Shewanella sp. 10N.286.51.B7. Next base: position 44,288 of record NZ_MCUF01000034.1, on the reverse strand, counting down.
AGGTATCATGAAAGCTTACACCACTCGTGTAGGTGCTGGTCCATTCCCAACAGAGCTTGAGAATGAGATTGGTGACTACTTAGGCCATAAAGGTCAAGAGTTCGGTGCTACAACTGGTCGTAAACGTCGTCCAGGTTGGTTAGATGCTGTGGCAATGCGCCGTGCAGTTCAAATCAACAGTGTAAGCGGCTTCTGTCTAACCAAACTTGACGTTCTAGATGGCCTAGAAGAAGTTAAGATTTGTGTTGGTTACCAGTATCCAGATGGAACTGTTGAAACAGTGACTCCTTTAGCTGCTGAAGGTTACGAGCAGGTAACACCTGTTTTCGAAACTATGCCTGGCTGGAGCGAAACCACTTTCGGTGCGACATCAATTGAGCAACTGCCACAAGCAGCACTTAATTATATTGCGCGTATCGAAGAGTTACTTGAAGCGCCAGTTGATATCGTATCAACGGGTCCTGACAGAAACGAAACAATCGTATTAGTTAATCCATTTAACTAACACATTGAAGGCCGCTAATTAGCGGCCTTTTTATTGTGTAGTTGACCTAGTTTTATTGATTGAAAATTTACATCGAACATTCACTGTTATCCTCCAGTTACCTTCGTCATTTTCTCCTATCTAATACAAGCGATTCAGTTTTCTATTGTGTTGAATAATTGCGGTTTGTGCAGTTAATACTCAAGAATTGAGCTATAATGCCGATGCATTGAGTAACTAAAGTGTCATTGAGAATCGTTATGCTGCGTTTAAGTTTATTGTTGTTGTGTTTTATTCCATATATTACCGTTGCCGAAATGGCTTCAGTGGATATTTATAATGATGAGCAATTACTTAAATTGATCCGAACGAATCAATATTTACAGCAAGTTAAAGCCGATGATTGCCAGCTAGTACAAGACATCGAAGCGAGAGCCGAAGTGCTAAAGCAGCCCATGTATCAATTTTTGTGGGGTGAGATGCTTAATCATGGTGTTTGTGTGCCGCAGCATGCATCCAGAGGCATGAAACAATTACAAATTGCTGCAGAGCAAGGTAGCGCAGAGGCGATGCTAAAACTGGCCGAGTATTACTATCACGGTAAAATGGTAGTCAAAGATAAAAATCGTGCAGTGCAGTATGTGATGCCTGCTGCTGCTAATGGCGATGTGCCAGCACGATTAATGTTAGTTCGCCTTTTTGGCGAAGGTTATGGTAGCCCTGTAGATTACAAGTTAGGTTACCATTGGTTATATAACAGCGTATTTAATGATGAAGCGACACAGAAAAAAGCGTCTTCATTATTGCAGACATTAGCCGCTAAGATGCCCGCGAGTATAGTCGCGCGAGCACAGCAGCCGCAGCTGCACTAAACGCTAATACTCCAACATTGGAGTAAATTATTTGGAAATTGAATGATCAACGATCCTCATTTTGAGAGAGAGCAAGACAAGTACGAAAACCCAATCCCTAGCCGTGAATACATCTTAGAGTATTTACGCGCCCAGAAATCACCTGTGACTAGAGAGCACATTGCCGCAGCATTAAACATGGTCGATGAAGATCATCTTGAAGCGTTAAGAAGACGTTTGCGTGCAATGGAGCGTGATGGACAACTAGTGTACACCCGCGGACATAGCTATGGTTTACCTGAAAAGATGGATTTACTTTCAGGCAGCGTGATTGGTCACCGAGATGGATTTGGATTTTTTAAATCTGATGAAGGCGGAGATGACTTATTTATTAATAACCGCGATATGCAGATGTATTTTCACGGCGATAAAGTCCTAGCACAAAAAGCGGGCTCAGATCGTCGTGGACGTCGTGAAGCACGTATTGTACGTCTAGTTCAGCAACGAGCAGCACCATTAGTAGGCCGCTATCACGTTGATGCTGGCATGGCATTTGTGATTGCTGATGATAGACGTATTACCCAAGAAATCTTAATTGCTAAAGAAGACAGCAATGGCGCTCGCGCAGGCGACGTGGTTGTAGTTGAGTTAACCCGCAGACCTGGCCGCTTTGTTAAAGCCGCTGCGAAAGTCACTGAAGTACTTGGTAAAACGATGGCCCCCGGTATGGAAATTGAAATTGCTCTGCGCAATTATGATTTACCCCATAAATGGTCATCAGTGATTGAGAAAAAACTCAAGCGCATTCCTGATGAAGTACCAGAGTCTGATAAGCAAGGTCGAGTCGATTTACGTCACTTACCTTTAGTGACGATTGATGGTGAAGATGCCCGTGATTTTGATGATGCAGTTTATGCTGAGACAAAACCTAGTGGTGGCTGGCGTTTATGGGTAGCGATTGCAGATGTGAGTCATTATGTACGCACTGATTCTGCATTAGATGAAGAGGCGCGTGCCCGTGGTAACTCGGTGTACTTCCCATCGCAAGTTATTCCAATGTTGCCAGAGAAAATTTCCAACGGCTTATGTTCGCTTAATCCGCATGTTGACCGTTTATGTATGGTCGCAGAAATGACAATTTCAGCGGCGGGTAAGTTATCTGGCTATAAGTTTTATCCTGCAGTGATGCATTCACATGCTAGATTTACTTATACCCAAGTGGCAGCAATGCTCGAAGGCGGCGAAATCGCGCCTGAGCATGAAGCACTATTCCCGCATCTTCAATGTTTACAGTCTCTGTATTTAACTTTGAACGAGCGTAGAGCTGAACGCGGTGCAATTGCATTTGAAACCGTTGAAACCCAGTTCATCTTTAATGAACAACGTAAAATTGAAGCGATTGTGCCCCGTGGACGTAATCAAGCTCATAAGATTATTGAAGAGTGCATGATCCTCGCAAACGTCGCTTCTGCTAAGTTTGTGAAGAAACATAAAGGTGAAGTGCTATATCGTGTCCATGAAGCGCCATCTGAAACTAAGCTAGCAAACTTTAAAGAGTTTTTAGCTGAACGCGGATTATCAATGAATGGCGGTGATGAACCTACACCATCTGATTATCAAGATGTGATGTTGAAAATTGCTGATAGACCGGATGCAGAACTGATTCAAATCATGTTACTGCGTTCAATGCGCCAAGCGGTATATAGCCCTGATGATGATGGTCACTTTGGGTTAGCATTAACCGAATACTCGCATTTCACTTCGCCAATTCGACGCTATCCAGATCTGGTGTTGCACCGTGTGATCCGCTATTTATTAGCTGCACAAGATGGCAATGTTAAGGATAAATGGACTCCTGAAGGGGGTTATCATTATGACCTTGAAGAGTTGGATAAGTTAGGCGAAGAATGTTCAACGACTGAACGCCGTGCAGATGAAGCGACGCGTGATGTAGCTGATTGGCTTAAATGCGAATACATGCAAGATCATGTTGGTGATGATTTTGAAGCCGTTATCGCTTCAGTAACAAGCTTTGGTTTATTTGTGAGGCTGAAAGATCTCTACATCGATGGCTTGGTGCATATTTCAAGTTTAGTCAGTGATTACTACCAATTTGATCCAATGCGTCAACGTTTGATTGGTGAAAACACCAAGAACGTATATCAAGTGGGCGATGAAGTGAATGTAAAAGTGGCCGCAGTTAACTTGGATGATCGTCAAATAGACCTTATCATGCTTGGCGATCATGGGAAGAGCCGTAAAAAAGCTAATCGTAAACCGTTAACAGCACGTGAACGCGCTAACCTTGAAGGCGCTAAAGCTGGGGCTGGAAAATCTGGTTCAAGCAAGTCAGGAGCGGGTAAAGATAGTTCTGATGCTAAAGATGAGAAAAGTGGGGCAAAACGTAGTTCAAGTACTAAAAAGCCACGTTATAAATCTAGCGCTAAGAAAAAAAGTGCAGGAAAATCATCTAAAAAACCAGTAAACAGTTCAGCTACAACAGCTGCAAAAAAACCATCTAAAGCAAAGCGTAAGAGAAAATAAGTAAATGAAAAAACAAGATATCATTTTTGGCATACATGCTGTTGAAGCTTTGCTACGAAATGCACCAGAGCGTGTGATTGAATTATGGGTAGTACAGGGACGCGAAGATGAACGTGTTCTGCCATTAATTAACACTGCAAACCAATATGGTGTGTCAGTGCAGCGCTCTGGACGTAAGGTACTTGACGACAAATCAGCAAGTAGCCAACATCAAGGTATTGTCGCACGAGTGAAACCAGCCAAAATACTCACTGAAAATGATTTAGATGCCTTGCTTGAAAAAACAGAGCAGCCATTTCTACTTATTCTTGATGGTGTTACCGACCCTCATAACCTTGGTGCATGTTTGCGAAATGCGGATGCTACAGGGGTTCAAGGTATTATTGTACCAAAGGATAATTCAGTTGGTTTAACTGCAACCGTGAGTAAAGTGGCATGTGGCGCAGCTGAAACTGTTCCTTTGTTTCAAGTGACTAACCTTGCCCGCACTATGCGCCATATTCAGCAAAAAGGTGTGTGGATTATTGGTGCTGCAGGTGAAGCAGATTGTGAATTGTACCAAGCCGACTTAAAAGGTCCACTTGCTATCGCAATGGGCGCTGAAGATAAAGGCTTGCGCCGCCTAACACGTGAAAGCTGTGATTCAATCGTATCTATCCCAATGGCGGGTAGTGTTTCAAGTTTAAATGTATCTGTTGCAACGGGTATTTGTTTATTTGAAGCGGTGCGCCAGCGTAAAGGCTAACCTTGCTAAGATAAATTATCAGCATTAAAAAACGGGCTTATGCCCGTTTTTATTTGCTTTGAATTTGAATGCTACTGGAAAGTATAAAGCAGGTTAAACGTGGTAATGGTATCGGTTTTAAAACTGTCTTCAGGAACAACGGCGGTGTACTTAACATTAACGCCAATTTTAAATGCCCAATCCTGTAAAAAAGTATTTTTATAACTTAAATCTAAAGTCAGGGTATTGTTGTCTTCACCGACTTCTGAGGTGAGATCGGCATTTAAACTGGTATATTCCTGTAGCTTGACCGAATACTTTGCTGCAGTACGTAAAATGATGTCTTGGTTGGCTTCTGGATTTAAATCGGAATCGGTGGCTTTAGGCAAATCATAACGATAACCAGGTCCCACTTCTAAACTGAGTTTGGTTTGGTAATTGGAAATAATATCGAAACCGTAACCTGCAGATATCGTTGACAGTTTGGTATAACTACCAAAATCATCCCAAGTGAATTCCCCGCGTCCGAATACATAACCGCTATCCAGTTTATAACTAGATTGCGCGTAAAGATCATATTTTTCAGCTGTCGTCGATTCATCATCAGCTGCATAGTAGGCTTTTAAGGTTAATTCTTGTCGGGCTTTTTCAGTGTCGTAATTTAAGTAAGTACGGCCATTGAAGTTTTGCGACTGGTTGTTACCGGTGTTTAGTTGCATTCCCGCTTCAATTTCAGCGTTAAAGTCACTTGGTGGCTCTTTGTAATCTGGTGGTACTAATGCCCATGCAGAAGATGAGGCGAGCAAAGTAGAAGTAAAAATGATGACTTTATTCATTACGCTTATCTATGGGTTGTTATGAGGAACGCCTGGAATACGGATGAAGCGTCATAATACCTGTATTCGTGTAGGCTGCAAAGCAATCCGTTACTTAAACACTGTCTTGAAGGGTTAAGTTATTCATTTTTATATCGTATTTATGTGTTGTTAAGTTAAAAGACAGTCTCACTTTTAGTAGAGACTAAACGAATAGACTTGATGGCAAAGTATTACTTGAGTTTGCTGTTGTGTTTATGTACTATGTCGCGCTCAAATCAGTCATTTAATTTCGTTCCTTGCCTCCAACTTGGTCTGACTGAGCCACACGTGAGGCTAATTAACCGTAAGGAGCAATAAATGCGTCATTATGAAATCGTATTTATGGTTCACCCAGATCAAAGTGAACAAGTCCCAGGTATGATCGAGCGTTACAGCAGTGTAATTACTGATGCTAACGGTACTATCAGCCGTCTAGAAGATTGGGGTCGTCGTCAATTGGCTTACCCAATTCAAGACCTACATAAAGCTCACTATGTTCTTATGAACGTAGAAGCAACTGCAGAGTCTATCGAAGAGTTAGAAACAGCTTTCCGTTTCAATGACGCTGTTCTGCGTAACATGGTAATGCGCACTAAAACTGCTGTTACTGAAGCTTCTCCAATGGCTAAAGCAAAAGATGAGCGTGATTCACGTCGTGCTCCTACTGCTGCACCAGCTGCTGAAAAAGAAGTTGAAGCAAGCGCTGAAGAATCTGCTGAATAATTAATCTGTGGTTAATCACTTAGTATTGTCAGGAACGATAACTCGTTCTAAGCGGTTTGATAGCCCAAGCGGGATTCCACATAAGGTAATCACGTTAGAGCACAAAGCGCAGCGGTATGAAGGCCAGATGTTGAGAAACGTTTATTGCCTCATCCAAGTCATATTAAGTGGACAACGTTTTAATAGCGTTACAGAAGAATTAAAAGCAGGCGTGCAGGTCCAAGTTGAAGGGTTTATCTCTATGCAGCAAGGACGAAATGGCCAAAATAAATTGGTTATGCACGCCGAAAATGTCGAATTGAAAACTTAGGAGACTGTCAACATGGCACGTTATTTCCGTCGTCGCAAGTTCTGTCGTTTCACCTCTGAAGGTGTTGCAGAAATTGATTACAAAGATATCGTTACTTTAAAAAACTACGTAACAGAAAGCGGTAAGATTGTTCCTAGCCGTATCACTGGTACTAGTGCTAAATATCAACGCCAACTAGCTCGCGCGATTAAGCGTGCTCGTTATCTTTCTCTACTGCCTTACACTGATTTACATCAGTAATCGCAGTATTAATCAGAGGAATTAGATAATGAACGTTATTCTGCTTGATAAAATCGCTAACCTTGGAAACCTAGGTGACCAAGTTTCAGTTAAAGCCGGTTACGCACGTAACTTCCTTTTGCCACAAGGCAAAGCTGTTGTTGCTAATGACGAAAACGTTAAAGTTTTCGAAGCACGTCGCGCTGAATTAGAAGCTAAATTAGCTGCTGAATTAGGTGTTTGTGCTGCACGAGCTGAAAAGCTTGCTGCATTAGAAGCAGTTGTTATCGCTTCTAAAGCTGGTGACGAAGGTAAACTATTCGGTTCAGTTGGTACTCGCGACATCGCTGATGCAGTTACTGCTGCTGGCGTTGAGCTTGCTAAAGCTGAAGTACGTCTACCTCTAGGTGCTTTACGCACTTTAGGTGACTTCGAAGTTGAAGTTCAGCTTCACACTGAAGTTAAAGCTGTTGTTAAAGTTTCTGTTGTTGCAGAAGACTAATAGCAATTTGCTTTAAAGAAAACACCGCCAATTGGCGGTGTTTTTTTATGTCTGGAATATGTAAATTGCAATGAGATGGGCTGCATACTTTGACTTGAAATAATGCAATAAAAGTAATTTGGACGAAAGTAACCTGGACTTACTCTGGCAAAAAGTTCAGGCAAAA
>NZ_MCUF01000034.1:0-36053 GCF_002873615.1 Shewanella sp. 10N.286.51.B7 | reverse complement strand
GCAAAAAGTTCAGGCAAAAAAATCATGAAAAAGACGCATAAAAAAGGCACTTTGATAAAAGTGCCTTTTGTTTCATGAACAAGAGAATTAGTCTCTGACTAACTCTAACTCATCCATTAAGTTTTGTGCGTTATCAACCTTATCCATCATCCAAAGGATATAACGGAAGTCGACATGGACTGCGCGGGTAATGGTTGGATTGAAGAACCAATCTTTAGTAATTGCTTCGTAAGTTGAATCAAAGTTCAAACCAACTAACTCACCTTTACCGTTGAATACCGGCGAACCTGAGTTGCCACCTGTAGTATCAACACTTGATAAAAAGTTAACCGGTACTGAGTTAAACTCTTCTGGTTTATCAAGACACGAGAACAAGCTGCAAATCCATGAGCGAGGATCTTGATAGACAGACGCAACAGTATGGTTGCCATAGTCATTAGTTGCGATTGCATCTAATAACTTCTTCGGCGCGTTATAAGGCGCTTCACCAGTGTGCTTACCCACAATGCCTTCTAAGCGCGTAAACGGCTGCTTGTAAAGGGCATCTCTTGATTGGTAACCATCTACCATGCCGTATGTGATACGTAAGGTACGGTTTGCATCTGGATACACAGGCCAATCATTGGCTTTGTAGTAAGCAATAATGGCTTCCATATATTCTGGGCGTGCAGTAGATAACTCACCTTTTAATGTGTTTTCTGCTTTCTCTTGCGCCATATTGGTGTCGTGCAGTGCAACAGCTAAACGGATAAATGGATCAGAACTGGTTTCAAATGCTTGTGCATCTTGTTCCATCCAAGCAAGTCGTTGCTCTTTATCAGTAAGACCTGTTAAAGCGTAGTAGCCATCTAATTTTGCTGATAGTGCCTCTGAATCAGAGATTTTATTCAGTGCATCATCTAAAATTGCCACGCGCTGGCTTTGTGCCATGTATGCATTTAAATCTTGAAGCCATAGCGTTCTATCAACAGATACATCAAAACTGCGTTCTAAGCGTGTTAAGTTAGCGGCGAACATTTTCATGTCGCGCTCTTGAAAGCCTTGTTCACGTTTTGCGTCAGGGAGCTGTTTTTCTTTCGCTAAACGATACAGTTTTTTCGCTGCTGACAATAACGAACTTGATTGCGCATTATTGAAAAAGTAATCCGTTTGAACTTGAGTTTGCTGCTTGGCAAGCAGAGCTTCTAATTCAGTGATTAAGTTCTGGTTTGCTTGAGTGTCTTTTTTCAACCAAGCTAAGAAATCATTCTCACGATCTTGCTTGATGCCGACAATATCAGTGGCTTTAAAGCCATCTAACAAGCCGTTAAGTTTCTTCATACGGTTAGCCATTGACGCAAGGCTGCCAGCATATTTTATCGCGATAGTATTATTATCTGCCGCCATTTGATTAATGGTGTCGATTTGTAGCTGATAGCGCTTGGCGTATGTTGGATACATCCAATCACTGGCAAACTCTAATTCACTGGTTAGGCGATAACGACTGGTAGAACCTGGGTAACCTGCAGCAAAGACTCCGTCACCTGCTTTAACGCCGTCAGCATTAATTTTTAAAAAGCTCTTAGGCTCAAACGGTACGTTGTCTTCAGCATAGCTTGCTGGTTTACCGTCTTTGCCAACGTAAGCACGTAAGAAAGTAAAGTCGCCTGAGTGGCGAGGGTATTCGTAATTATCGATGTCACCGCCAAAAGCGCCGACGCTTTCTGGTGGTGCATAGACTAGGCGAACATCCCGAATAATCAGCTGTTTAATTAAGTAGTACTCTAAACCGTTATGGAAACTACTAACCGAACAGCGGTAGTTTTCATCGGTTTCACATTCTTTAATGAGTGCTTTGCGGTTTGACTGAATATCTTCGTAACGTGCTAGCGGCTCGCTACTTAAATTGGCATTTACTTGTTTAGTGACATCCGTTACGGCTTCAGTAATGTATAATCGCTCGTTTGGACCCGCTGAAGGTTCTTCTGCTTTAGTATTGGCAAGAAAGCCATCGGCCAAGTAATTATGTTCTGTTTTACTGTTATATTGTATTGCTCGGTAGGCACAATGATGATTGGTAACAACTAGACCTTGGGGCGAAACGAAACTGGCGGTACAATAGCCGAGGCCGACAACCGCATTCATTGGGTATTGGGTTAGATCTGCAAGTTGTTTTGCAGGAATTTCGATGCCACGTTGTGCTAATTTATCTGCGATAGAAGGCATTTGATAGGGTTGCCATTGGCCTTCATCGGCATGGGCTAGCCCGGAAGACAGCACAAGGGCTGCAACGAGTGCAATACGCATGTTCTTTCCTTAAATATTATTATTGTTAGTCCGCATGAGCGGTAATGTTGCACATTTTAAGGTGCAACATGTTTGCATGACCTCGGTGTTATACCATATTTTACAAACAGGTTGGGAATTGGGAGTTTTAATGTCACAAAAAGGTCCTTTTAAGGCTAAAGAAAGGTTAAGAGATGCACAAGTTGATGCGCTCAAATTACCGCCTCACTCTATTGAAGCTGAACAGTCTGTTTTAGGTGGTTTGATGCTCGATGCTGAAGCTTGGGACAGAGTCTCAGAGGCTATCGTGGCAGATGATTTCTACTCTCGCTCTCACCGAATGATTTATGCGGCGATGAGCCGTCTTGTTGAAACTGGCCAACCTATCGATTTGATTACGGTATCTGAGCGACTTGAAGTTGAAGATCAGCTTGAAGATGCCGGTGGTTTTGCCTATTTAGGTGAGATTGCTAAAAACACCCCGAGTGCAGGTAATATTTTATCGTATGCCGATATCGTACGTGAGCGCGCGGTTGTGCGTGACATGATTGGTGTCGCCCATGAGATTGCCGACGCAGGTTATAACCCAGAAGGACGTAATTCTGGTGACTTACTCGATTTAGCTGAAACTAAAGTCTTTAAAATTGCAGAGTCGCGAGCGAATGCCAATGAAGGCCCTGAAGGGATTAAATCGATTCTTGAAAAGACTGTCGATAAAATTGAGCAGTTATACAATAACCCACATAACGGTGTAACTGGGGTTTCGAGTGGCTTTAGTGACTTAGATAAAATGACCGCTGGTTTTCAGTCTGGCGATTTGGTCATTGTGGCAGCGCGTCCATCGATGGGTAAAACTACCTTTGCGATGAACCTGTGTGAACAAGCTGCGATGAATGAGGATAAGCCGGTGCTTATTTTCAGTTTAGAGATGCCGTCAGAACAAATTATGATGCGTATGTTGGCGTCTTTAGGCCGAGTGGATCAAACTAAAATTCGTACCGGTCAGCTCGATGATGAAGATTGGGCACGTGTGTCATCGACCATGGGTATCATGCTTGAGCAAGGCAAGATGTACATTGATGATGGCTCTGGTTTAACCCCAACAGAAGTACGCAGTCGTGCTCGACGGATTGCCCGTGAGTATGGCGGTTTATCGATGATCATGATCGATTACCTGCAGTTAATGCAAGTGCCTTCATTAAAAGATAACCGTACCTTAGAAATTGCAGAAATTTCTCGCTCACTGAAGTCTCTGGCCAAAGAACTCGAGATTCCAGTTATTGCACTTTCACAGCTTAACCGCTCGCTAGAGCAACGTGCTGATAAGCGACCTGTTAACTCGGATTTACGTGAATCTGGTTCGATTGAGCAAGATGCGGATTTGATCATGTTTATTTATCGTGATGAAGTGTATAACGATGATTCTGAACAAAAAGGTGTCGCAGAAATTATTATTGGTAAACAGCGTAACGGCCCGATTGGTCGAGTGCCTTTGACCTTCCAAGGCCAGTTCTCGCGCTTTGATAATTACTCAGGAACGCAAATATTTGATGAAGATTAATCCTGTTTCATAAATCAGTATTGTGTCTATAAATTGCTATTATCAAACAAGCCTCTGTTAATGAAACAGAGGCTCAATTTTTTGTTTTCATGGTGAAGAACACCTGAATTTATTCGTCATTTAAGGTTAATTATTTGAAACCGTTTCCCCGTGCTGAAATTAGTCGCCAGGCTTTACAGGATAACCTTGTCAGGCTGAGAGAGATTGCTCCTAACAGTAAAGTCATGGCAGTGGTTAAAGCTAATGGTTACGGTCATGGCTTACTGAATGTTGCACAGTGTGTAGATAATGCCGATGGATTTGGTTTAGCAAGGCTTGAGGAGGCGCTGCAATTGCGTGAAGGTGGGGTGAAAGCGAAACTGCTATTACTTGAAGGTTGCTTTCGTCAGACAGATCTCCCGTTATTAGTACAGCATCAAATCGACACCGTAGTTCATCATGAATCTCAGCTTGAGATGCTTGAGAACTCGACATTATCAGCTCCTATCACCGTGTGGCTCAAAGTGGATTCAGGTATGCATCGACTGGGTTTTGGCTTAGAACAGTTCGATGATGTATACCAGCGTTTAATTGATTGCCCCAACGTGAAAAAACCGGTTCATTTAATGACACACTTTGCCTGTGCTGATGAGCCTGACAATAATCTCACTCAGCAACAAATGGATGCTTTTACTCAACTCATATCTGACCTTCCTGGGGACCGCACTTTAGCAAATTCAGCGGGTACCTTATTTTGGCCTCAAAGCCAATGTGATTGGATAAGACCTGGTATTGCTTTATATGGGGTTTCTCCTGTATTTGGGGACAAGGGGACCCATCACGGTTTACAACCTGCGATGGAGTTAGTATCTAATTTGATTGCTGTACGTGAGCATAAAGCGGGTCAAAGTGTGGGTTATGGTGCGCATTGGACTGCCGATAAAGACACTAAATTAGGTGTGGTCGCGATTGGTTATGGTGATGGTTATCCCCGTAATGCACCTGAAGGAACGCCTGTTTGGTTAAATGGTCGTAGAGTGCCGATTGTTGGCCGCGTATCGATGGACATGCTAACGGTTGATTTAGGCGCAGAAGCGACAGATCAAGTTGGTGATCTTGTACAGTTATGGGGACAAGCACTAGCCGTTGAAGAGGTCGCTGAACATATTGGTACCATCGCTTACGAACTCGTGACCAAACTCACCCCACGAGTGGTTGTCGATTTACAAGAATAAAGCCCTTAGGGGCATCTAGATGTTGCAAGGCTACACACGTTTAACAGTGCCTTGTATTAGAAGGAAGATTGAGTGCAGTTGTATAAAACCGCGCTAGTGACTTACTGCGTTATTTATAGTGGTTGGGCCTTTGCTCAAACACAGCCTATTCAAAGCCTTATGCCAGAAGATACTATTGTATCTGTTGACATTTCGGGCGACGATAAGCAAACAACATCAACGTCAGTTGAGTTAGAAAAGAATAAACAAGCCAAGAATTCAGCCGACAGTTATGATGCTGAATTTGTTGCTGTGCCCATTATATTTTCAACTGAAACGTTGAGTACAACAATTGGTGGTGCTGGTGTCATAAAGCATGCTGGGCAAGCTCAAGCCGTTGCACTGGGTATAGGTTTATATTCAGCCAATGACAGCTGGCTAAGTTATGCTGGATTCTACAATTATCAAATTCCCAAACTCGATCAATGGTTATTCAGCGCGGAGTTATTTCGTGGCCATTATGAGCAAGGCATATACTATCTCCCGCAAGCAAACACCGAGACTGAAACTGAACGCATAATCAGTGTAGGCGATGAAGGCTTTTCAAAATTACATATTAAATATGTTTTGCCGATGGCTGGCGGGGCAAACGGCGCTGCAGCGTCTCTAGCCAGAAAGAAAAATGCAATAAGCTGGAGTCCACTAGAGTCAGGTGTCACATCGATAACTTTGACGCCCTTTAATAAGTATCGCGAACTTGAAACGCTGGATTATTTACCTGATGAAGCAAATGGCATAGAGCTGGCTTTAGATTGGGATAATCGTGACTCAATGAATAACAGTTCAGAGGGCGGACAAACCAATCTTACATTAACGCTTGGCAGTGAAGTAAGCGATAACCCAAGTTGGTTTATGTGGGAATTTGAACAAAGTGCTTTTATGTCACTGGGAAGTAATGGCTGGTTTGAAGAACAAGTACTCGCCGCCAACGTCTATATTGCCGATACACCAAGTTGGAATAGCTTTGATGGCGATAGCCAAAGTTACCAGCGCCCCCCAACCTTTGCAGGCGTTTCACTCGGTGGGTTTGATAGGTTAAGAGGTTATGATTCTAAGCAGTTTACTGGAAGAAGCGCGGTCAATTATGCGCTAGAATATCGTATGACTCCTCGTTGGCAGCCACTACAAAATTTACCAGTGTTTAATTTATATGATGTGCCTTGGTGGCAGTGGGCATTATTGATTGAAGCGGGAAATGTGACCGACGAGTTTAGCCTTGATGACTTACACAAAGACATGAAAACCTCTTATGGTGTGAGTGTCCGTTTTGAAGTTGAAGATATTGTTATCAGAAGTGATTTTGTCACTGGTGGTGATGAAAGCCAGTTTTGGGTAATGGTCAATCAGCCATTTTAGTTCAAAGAATAGTCTTAGTTAACAGTTAGCTAAATTAGCAAACAAATAAAATTAGAAAAGTGAACCCTGATTTCTAGAATATATTCAAGGTTTAACTTTTTTAATCGAACTAAATCAAAGTAATTTTAATACACTTTACAAGTATTCATAACTATCACGCTCATATGTCATTATATTTTTTAGCTTAAGTTCGTTATTCATTTTTGCAATGAAATTTGTGGCCAGAAATGACATGAGCAAGCACTTGTCCGTCTTCTTGGAGCATGATTTCATTTTTTTCTATGATTAAATTGGCTTGTTGGCAAAGCAGTATTAAGCATTCTTTGTCTGTTTGATTTAAAGCCGCATTTGACAATTGAGTAAATCTAGATATTTGGCCTTCCAATTCCTCTTCGAATTGGTAGATTATTTTTTGCCTAGCGGCTAATTTTTTTTGCGTAAAAACAGACTTGATTAAGGAAGGGAAGTTTGTGTTTTGAAAAGCGAGCCCATCGACTTTAAAAAAATCATCTACTAAAATATTCAACTTATGTCTTAATTTTTCAGCTTTATTACTTTTCAGGCCTGTGTTCTGACCTAACTCTTTTATTAACTGTTTTAGTGTATCTAAGGCCCCGTCTTTATCTAAGATCTTTAATGCTGTTTGCAGAAGTTTATTATTAGGCTGAACAATTAGAGAATCTGAATGATGACAAACAAATTGAAATTTCCCTTTGTTGACTAATACACGTGAAACCTCTTCAATGGACTGCTCAATATTTGTATATTCTAATGAAAACTGAGCAATGGCAGCTGTAAATTTACTAGCGTCAAATATCATATCTTCGGCTTGTACATTAGAAATAAATTCAATATTTCTTTTTCCTATCAGGCTCTTATCGCAAATATTTACATTGGCGTAGTCGATGCCAACAAAATTACAGTCCAAGGATGGATGTGCCTGTGCTAAAGCGATTAATGCACCATTACCTGTGCCAATATCTAAGACTTTATCTTGCTCAGTTAATTTATCAAAAAAACGAAACCAGCATTCTTTAATAACACCTTGATAATTGTTTTTTATACTGCTTCCAAAAGAAGTTAAATAACCTTGTTGCCAATATTGACTCCAGTATGCTTCCATTTCCATATGGATACTCCTAATTTATATTTGTTTAAGTTATTTTTCTGTACCAGCAAATGCCCTGCAAGAGCTCATAAACGAATTTGCCGACTCCCCACGCCCCTTAAGAGCCAGATTAAAGAAATGCAAAGAACCCCAGCTCCTTATTACAGTGTAATATTAATGAAAGAGTAAGATTGCAGGCCTATTAATATAAAAAAGCCTGCTAAAGGGAATAATATGCAAGGAGATGTTTCATTTTGAAAGGCATTATATTTTGTTGAGTTTTCTTGAAATAACGAAGATGATTGCGAATTAGATCTAAATAGTGAGCTTCCATTTGCTGTTGTTACTCCCATGGTTCCGTCCACGTAAAAGTTTATTTATTTGTATGAATTTTACTTTTGTAAAAAATATTAACAATTATCATAAAGTATTAGTTTATTTTTTACTTATCCGATTTTTGCATACTTTCTATATAAGTGAAGTAACTGTTCTAATATGCTATGGATATATTTAAATGGTTCATCAATTAGATTCTTGAATAATTTGTGAATGGTTTCTCTTCGGTTGCGCTCGAGATATTACCTAGATCGCCTGTTGATTCAGGGAACCTGCAAACCAATACACCAAGCGGTTGGCTATAGATATCACTGCATCATTATTTGAAGAATATGCAATTAAGGGATTTTGGGGGCGAAATGGCGTTACGCGGGTTTAATTTTCTAAAGACTGGTAGGCAAATTCGGGGACTGACACAAATTGAAGTTGCCGAAATCTACGGAGTAAGCCAGCGAACATACCAGCGTTGGGAACGTGGTGACGTAGCCGATATCGTACGTGAGCGCGCGGTTGTGCGTGACATGATTGGTGTCGCTCATGAGATTGCCGATGCAGGTTATAACCCAGAAGGACGTAATTCAGGTGACTTACTCGATTTAGCTGAAACTAAAGTCTTTAAAAT
Source organism: Shewanella sp. 10N.286.51.B7 (assembly GCF_002873615.1). Taxonomy (NCBI): domain Bacteria; kingdom Pseudomonadati; phylum Pseudomonadota; class Gammaproteobacteria; order Alteromonadales; family Shewanellaceae; genus Shewanella; species Shewanella sp. 10N.286.51.B7. The sequence continues at coordinate 27,552 of NZ_MCUF01000034.1, read as the reverse complement.
TGCAGAGTCGCGAGCGAATGCCAATGAGGGCCCTGAAGGGATTAAATCGATTACTGTCGATAAAATTTACTATGCTACTGATAGAGTGTTGGCTTTACTCCTTTATGTTAAACAAGGGTGCAAATTGACCAAAAGAGTATTGCCTAACAAAACGATGCCAAGTGGCATCGTTTTGTTTTGACTTATGTGAGGTTATTACTCAACTACGGTTAGCTCGCTGATCGGTGTTGCAATTGGGTTGTGGTAGATGGCTTTCAAAACTGCGATTGCTCGCTCATCCCAAATGCCGTCCATACCGAAACCATTAAAGTGAGCTCCAAGACCTAACGCATGACCTAACTCATGAATGATAATGTCTTTAGTGATGGTATCCATGTTCTTACAAATACTGTTATGGCTACCTAGGTTAACCATGTGCCAGTTGCTGTTCGTGAAGTAGGCTTTGTCATCAACCTTGAAGCCAGTGTCACCACCATAAAACGGGAATGTACTGTGGTTTGCTTTGTAATTACTGCACTGTGATGAATCAAGCAATGCGTGAGTAGTGCCGTAGGAGATAGTGATCGCACCACGAACACCATAGTGCTCTGAAATATCTTCATAGCTGTCGGTTTCAATGACGTTTCCATACTGAGGGTGATCTAGATCTGTGTGAGTCGCGGTGTCTGCATCGTAGTTACGGCTTGCGTCACTGTTGTACGTGTGACCTTTCCACAGGTTGCGATACTGTTTTGCAGTCTCGTATCGCTCGCCACCTGATTCAATCGACTCTTTAAGTTTGCGCTCTTCATTTAGATAAAAATCAGCATCAAACTGTGCCAAGTTTACGTCCAAGATTTCATCGTTGAATATTTTTGCGCCAACTTGCGTCTCGATTGTCTCAACTGCGTCCAAAATTAGGGCGCGACGCGCAGGTGTCAAATGCTCATTATCATTGATAAAAACAGTGACCAAGCGGCTATAACCGTCATCACTAACGGGCTCGCTTAATGAAACGCCATTCACCTCAGATTCTGTACGGTATCTTAGGGTTTTACCTTCTTGAATGTTTAGTGCAGAAAGCGCTGCCCATGCCGCATCGTATTCTTCATTGCTCATGTTCTGACCATCGAGGCAAGCGCCACCACCGCAATACGAACCATCCGTGCTAATCGGGTAAATTGTTCCGTCCGTGCCATACTCAAACATGTTGCTAAAATACTTAGACAAAAGTGCGCGAGTCATTCCTTGAGTTGCGGTTACACTTTCTTGAATAAATGCGTCATCAATGGTGTGTGATGAAGAGTCATCGCTCCCGCCACAACCGACCAAAGCTACAGTAATCGCAGCTGCTAAGCAGTTCATTCTTTTCATTATTCGTACGTCCTTCGTGTATTGCTCTATTCGTGTTGAATAAGTCTAATTTTTCTAGATAAAAAACTGATACTATTAGATATAATTTTTTTTATATCTAAACGGTAAGATATAGGCATGAAATCAAGTGAATATCATTTGTTGGCTGTTTTTGCAGCAGTAGTAGAGGAAGGGAAGTATACGAAGGTAGCTAAAAGATTAGGTATTACTCAGCCGTCAGTCAGTCAAAGTGTGTCGAAGCTAAGAAATATCTATAACGACCCACTCTTCATTAGGGAAAAACTAGGTGTTAGGCCTACAGCATTTGCGTTAGAGATATATCCTGATATTGCAGATGCGATTTCAAGGTTAGACGCACTATCTGCTAAAAGGATTAAATTTGACCCTAACTCGAGCAAGCGTGTATTTAGAATTTCTACAATAAGTCTTTTTGAGCACACTTTAATTCCCACTATTTTTAGGATAGTTGAGAAAGAAGCGCCAGATGTAACACTTCTGGTCGAGAATCACAGCACTAAAGTGACTAAAGACATGTTAAGACAAGGCAGTATTGATATTGCTATTGAAGGGAGCGTTAAAACTCAGTCTTTTATTAAGTCTCAAACAATTTACGATGATGAATTGGTAGTGGTTTGCGGTAAGAAGCATCCATTGTTTTCGAAAGGGACTATTTTAGAGGAGGAGTTTTTAAATAATCAACATATCACTCTCTCAAGCCTTTCTGAGAACAATAGCTTTTTCGAGCGCTTTTCTATCACCTGTTTAGACATGCTAAAGAAACGAAAAGTGAAACGGCAAGTCGCAAGTTATTGGGGGTTATTATCTTCGGTCAAAGATAGTGATAGTTTAGCTATTTTTACGCGTAAAATGGCGGTTGCGAATATTGATGTTTTTAACTTAAAAATATTGGAAAATGATTTTCTCGAACAAAAAGTCGAAGCTTCGATATTCTGGTCGAAATCGAGAAGCATTGACCCTTCGATAGTTTGGCTAATCGATAAGGTCAAAGAAGCATCTATTGGTTCGTTTTAGTTGCAAGACTACCTATCTTTTTAATAAAAACCATTTGTTCACATATGACAACTAGCGCCCCTTAAAAGGCACATCGTGTTATAGGTTAATGGATTATCGAAATTAGGTCAGCGTTAGTGCTGTTCTTCCTAATCTTATCGATTGTCACATGTTGATTATAAAGGGGGCAACAGTGCTTTATATCTTGTCGATTACTTTATCAATGGCATAGCCTTCGCAATGACTGATTAATAAGTGGATTTGAAGTGGGTTGATGATTTGGCTTGTTTTCCCTCATTGAAGCAAACGAGGTTGCTCTGTATAATCCGTCGCCTTGTCAATTTGAGTGGTGACTCGTCCCCCAATTGATCCCCCAACTTGTTCCTAAATGCCAATGCGGCTGAATTTGGACTGAATGTAGAACAACGCAAAGCGGCAGAATGTGCGCTATGTTTATGAATTTAAAGGAGGTTCTTGATATGCACACATCATCCCGTTTTTCAGTCGCCCCAATGCTTGATTGGACTGATAGGCATTATCGATATTTTGCTAGACTGTTGTCGGCACATACTGTGCTGTATACCGAGATGGTGACGACTGGTGCGATTATTCATGGTCAAGGTGATTACTTAGCTTATAACCAAGAAGAACATCCTGTTGCATTGCAGTTAGGTGGCTCGAATCCAAAAGATTTAGCGACGTGTGCCAAATTGGCATTTGAGCGTGGCTATGATGAGATTAACCTTAATGTCGGTTGTCCGTCTGATAGAGTGCAGAACGGACGTTTTGGTGCCTGTTTAATGGGTGAGCCTGCGTTAGTGGCTGAATGTGTTGATGCGATGAAACAAGTGGCCGATATTCCCGTGACAGTTAAAACGCGAATCGGTATTGATGAGCAAGACAGCTACGAGTTTTTGACTGATTTTGTTGATACCGTTAAGGCTGTTGGTTGCGATACGTTCATTGTGCATGCCCGTAAGGCATGGCTACAGGGCTTAAGCCCGAAAGAAAACCGCGAAATACCTGAACTTAACTATGAGCGCGTTTATCAGTTAAAGCGTGATTATGCTGATTTGAACATTAGTATTAATGGCGGTGTTAAAACCTTAGAGGACTCTCTGAGCCATTTACAACAACTTGATGGTGTGATGATCGGTCGTGAGGCTTATCAGAACCCGTATTTATTGGCTAAAGTGGATCAGTTGATATACGGCGAAGAAAAGCCGGTTATCACCCGTGAACAAGTGATTGAGCAAATGATGCCTTACATTGAGCAGCATTTAAAAGACGGTGGCAGGTTAAACCATATTACTCGTCACATGATTGGCTTATTCCAGGGGTTACCTGGTTCAAGAGGCTGGCGCAGACATTTAAGTGAGAACGCCCATAAAGCAGGCGCGGGTGTTTCAGTTATATGGGATGCCGTAGCAAGAATGGAGCAGAGTCGTCCGCCAGCGGATGTGACTTTTTACCCTAATAATAATGTGTAAAAGCAACGCGAGATAATTGTTTAAGAAGACCCTTAAACGAGATTTAAAGCGCCAATCATTGGCGCTTTTTTTATGCCGTTAATTTGGCTAATTAAGTTTTAGCTAATTTCACTATTATAGTGGTGAGAATTACTAATTGTTTAATTATTACTCACTTTTGTTTTTGGCAAAAAATAGCATTTATAATAAAAGCCCTTAAAATTCAGATGTTAATAAATAAATTTAAACTTGGCACGTAGCTTGTAATAACCATGGTGTACCCAACAATTGAAAAGGAAGACATCATGTTTAACTCAACTACTAATACAAATGGTTTAATCTCTACAACTAATACTAACGCAAACTCATCAGCAAAAAGTGTATTGAAAAAAGTCGCTTTAGTCGCGTTAATTGCAACTGCAAGTATGAGCGCTCAGGCTAACGATTTAAACAGTCAAGATATGATTGATGTGTTAGAAACGCGTTTAAGTGAAACGGCTTCTGAAATGTTGCAATCAGCAAAACAAGAAATCGTACTTTCGCTTCACAGCCAAATTGCAGAGCAAGCATTTGAGTTAAACAGTTCACTAGAATTAGCTGAAACAGCATCGGATACAGTATCAGAAACAACTACAGATTCTGTATTAGCGAGCAATGAGGATTAATTCATGGATTTAATGATGATTTTTCATTTAGCAGATCCATTAATTTCATTACTTCTGCTTCCCGTGATTAGTTTTATTATTTGTTCGTTACTGATATGTGGGTTGCAGTGGTATCAATTTAACAGTGTCGATGCAATTTCTGAAGAAATAATCAATTTAGAATTTGCTGGAGAAACAAAATGAACATGTCCGATGTAGAAACGTTTTTAAAGTCAGATAAAAGCATTATATGCGGTGCAGTAAACTCGCTTTCAAAGCAGTTTGGTTGGTCTGTAATGTGGTCTCGTGTGTTAACATTGATTGCTATATTTTTAAGCCCAACGATGGGACTGATTGCTTACTTTGTTACCGCTATTGTCGTAAGCCAGCAAAAAACAAAATATTAATGTTAGGGATGAATTTACCCTAACATCAATTTTCGCTAGTCACGCAGCACAGGAAGAGGTCGTTTTATCACTATCGTACCATCACGATAAAAGTGTTCTTTATTCCTTCCAAGTGCCGCAGTCACCATTTTCAAACAGCGCTTACGAGTCTTATAAAAGTATTCAACTAACGTTAGCAAATAGCTGTTTGGCTCATTAGCGAGTGACACTTAACTCTATCTTTTTAAGAAAGCTTGGAAGCGTGCTTTTGCTTCATCACTTTTTAGTCTTTCGCTAAATACTTCTAACTCCGCTAGCATTTGCTGCTTAACGTCAGCTTGGTTATAGCGCAGAAGCTTTTTAGATGCTTGCAGTGATAATGGCGGTTGATTCGCGAGTTTTTTGGCTTGTTCAAAAACAAAATCATTTAATTCTGATGACTCAATCACCCGATTGATAATATTCAGTTCGCAAGCCGTTTCTGCCGTAAAGCTTTCGCCTAATAGAATTAATTCAGCTGCTTTTTGTTGGCCAACAATAAGTGGTAACAATAAACTTGAAGCTGCTTCAGGCACCAGGGCTAGATTTACGAAAGGTAATTGAAACTTGGCGCTGTTGTCAGCATAAACTAGATCACAGTGTAGTAGCATTGTTGTGCCGATGCCTACAGCTGCACCAGATACTGCTGCTACGATGGGCTTTTTAAGATTAAGCAGACAATGTAAGAATTGTACTGTCGGATGAGACTCGTTCAGTTCGCCACTGGCGAGGAAATCAGCAATATCATTACCTGAGGTGAAGCAGTTCCCTTCACCGCATAACATAAAGGTACGAATGTCGTTGTCGCTCTCACCTTGGATCAGGTATTCTGTAAGCTGTTGGTACATTTTAAGATTAAATGCATTACGTTTCTCAGGGCGATTGAAACTGATAATACGTACGCCTTGATCATCCTTAACCTGAATCTGACTCATTCGTTGTTTTCCTTATGGACACGAGTAGGGTGTAAATGGAGTTTATGACATTGAAAGCAATATTCAAACAACTGTTTAGTTTTTTAGCGTTAACCGTATTTTCTTTTTCAGCATCAGCAGGGATAATGCTCAGTGAAGGACATGTAAGAGCGATGCCCGCCAGTGTGCCTAATACAGCAGCATATTTGACATTAATGAACCACTCAGATGATGCTGTAACATTAGTTTCTGTGACAACACCAGTGGCTAAAGAAGCGCAATTACACACTTTGGTTGAAGAGAATGGCATGGTAAAAATGCGTCAAGTTGACGGCTTTGACATTCCATCTCATGGCACCTTAACGCTTCAACCATCGGGTGACCATATTATGCTGCTATCATTAACGACGCCGCTAGCGATAGGGGATACAGTTCCTTTAGTGCTGACGTTTAAGGATGGCAAAACATTGGCAATCGAACTGGCGGTAGAAAAAAGGGCGAGTAATGATAAACAAGAAAGCCATCACCACCATCATCACTAAGGAGTTGTATTGATGCAAATGACAAGGAATAAAGTATTTGGCGTTGTAGGAATAATCTTATTAATTGGTTATTTCATTGCGGTTTGGTGGAGTGTTGAGCCTGATATTCTTGAGCCAGAAGTACTGCAAAATGAACGTGGTGAAGACATTGTTGGTTATGCGACAACTTCTTCGTTAATTTCTACCATGGAAACCCTATTGGACAAACCAGGTGGCTGGCTATCAAATGATATTATGCCTCCCTCTGTGATCATGGATAATATGCCAGCATTCGAATTTGGGGCACTAGAGCAATCACGTGACCTAGCATTGATTATGCGTAAAGAGTTCAGTCGTTCTCAGTCGCAATCTACAGCTGATGCAGACTTACTTGCCGCGCACTCAAAGCTCAATATTGAGCACACTAGCTGGTTAGTGCCAAGTGCAGAAGGCGAATATCGTGAGGCAATCAAATTACTGAAACTTTATCGCGCTAAAATTAGTGATACAGAAAACAGTAATGCACAGTTTTATGCTCGCGCAGATAACCTAAATGAATGGCTGAAAGAAGTGCAGAAACGTTTAGGCAGTATGTCGCAACGCTTATCTGCCAGTGTTGGTCAAGATCGTTTAAATACCGATTTAGCAGGCGACAGCACAGCAAGACAGTCAACACCGTCTTTAGCCAGTAACGAAATTAAAACAAGCTGGTGGAAAATTGATGATGTGCTTTATGAAAGCCGAGGTTCAGCTTGGGCATTATTAAATTTCATGAAAGCTATCGAAGTTGATTTTGCCGATGTGCTAGAAAAGAAAAATGCTGAAGTGAGTTTACGTCAAATTATTCGTGAACTTGAAGCAACTCAGCAAACTGTTTGGAGCCCAATGGTTTTAAATGGTGATGGTTTTGGATTAGTGGCTAACCACTCGTTAGTGATGGCCAACTATATATCGCGTGCAAATGCCGCGGTAATTGATTTAACTAACTTACTCTCTCAGGGATAATGATGAAAAAGACACTTCTTGCTATGGCCGCTGTAGGCATGTTAAGCATATCTTCTGCACAAGCTTCAACGCTTGTGGGCTTCAAAGTTGGTGGTGATTACTGGGATGCTGATACCAGTGGCTCATTTAACAGTGATGATGGTGTGGCGCAAACCTATAATTATGAGTCTAAAGCTCAAGGTAGCGTTTGGATTGCCATTGAGCATCCAATTCCTTTAGTACCTAATATCAAAATTCGTGAGAACCGTTTAGAAGGTAAAGGCAGCCAAGTTGGCTCTAACTTTATGTTCAATGGTCATCAATTTGATAGTGATACCACGGTATACAACGATTTAAGTAACACTGATTTTGTTCTTTATTATGAAATCTTAGACAATGATTTAGTCGCCTTAGATTTAGGTGCTGCTTACAAGCAAATGCATGGCTCGCTACGCGTTCAAGATCCTGGACATCCAGAAGAAGTGGACGTAGATAGCGGCATCGTTATGGTTTATGCGAACGCTGAAGTGGGCATTCCTGGACTTGGCTTATATGCTTTTGCTGATGTCATGTTAGGTGTTGATGAAACCAGTGTGTACGATTACAACGCAGGTCTAGGTTGGAAGTTTGATGGTGTTGCACTAGATACTGCCATTCGCGTTGGTTACCGTGAGTTTAACTTCGACGTTGATGACTTTTCTGACACTACGCAGAATATGACGTTTAAAGGCGCATTTGCAGGTGTTGAATTGACGTTCTAATCGACTCAGTTTACAGACATTAAAAAACCGCCAATTGGCGGTTTTTTTGTCTCTTATTTTCAATCGTTTGTTTTGAATAACAGCGGTAAGTGTTTTAGCTTACCGCCAGCTAATCATTATTGTGCGATTAAACCATTGTTAATAGAGATAATGTCGTCTTCACTCAATGTACCAGCGGCTTGCTTAAGCGCCAAGATAGAGTTGATGTAACCATAACGAGCATCAGATAGTTGACGCTTTGAATCATATAAATCACGGGTACGGTTTAATACGTCAACGATAGTACGTGTACCTACTTCAAAACCGGCTTGAGTGGCTTTTAGTGCACTTTCAGATGAAATCACTGATTGCTCATAAGCGCGGATTGAACTGATTGATGCACCGACGTTGTTAAAGTTATTACGTACATCTTTAACGACACCACGATGAACTTGTTCCAGTTTTTCGCTAGCTTCAACATATTGGAACTGCGCTTGCTTAACTTGCGAAGTCACTTTAAAACCTTCAAAAATCGGTACACTCAAAGTCAATGCAATGTTGGCATTATCATAATCAGCTGAACCGGTTTGCTTTACACCTTTAGTGTAACCAGCGCCAAAGTTAAGTGAAGGCATGTGACCAGCTTTATAAAGCGAAATGGTTTCACTAGCGATATCACGACCGATACGCTGAGTCATTAAATCAATACTGTTAGTTTCAGCAATTTTTAACCACTCAGATGACGTTGTTGGGTTTGCTGCACCAGCTGAGAAACGATTAGTATCAAGTGTATTGATTGACTTGTGATCAATTCCGGTGATTTCACGTAATGCTTCATAACTGTTTGCTAGCGTATTTTCTGCCAGAATTTCGGTTGCCGAAGCTAAATCGTATTGTGCTTGTGCTTCATGCACGTCAGTAATCGCAGTAAGACCGACAGCAAAACGTTGTTTAGTTTGCTCTAGTTGACGCTCAATCGCGCGTTTTTCTGCACCTTGGAATTCAAAGTTGTCTTTTGCAGTCAATACATCAAAATATGCTGTGGTTACACGAATGATTAATGCTTGAAGCGCAGAGGCATAAGCTGAATCAGCTTGTGATGCTGCCATTTCGGCTAAGTCTAAGCCAACCCATGCACTGTGGTCATAAATAACTTGGTTTAATGACAAGCCGCCAGTGAAACCATCAGGTTTAGAAGTAGCAGAGCCGTCATCAATGTCATTCCATGCTTTAGCATATCCAACATTCGCGCTGATAGTAGGTAGTAAGGGAGCACGATTTTCTTCAATTGTCTCATACAGTGCATCACGCTGAGATTGTGCTTGAAGTACGATAGTATCGCTAGTTAGCGCTTGCTGATAGATTTGCAGTAAATCATCAGCATTTGCTGCAGGTGCAGCAACGGCTAGTGTTAGCGCTGCGTATAAAGAACGTATTTTAAATTTCATTTGCTGCCCTTTTAGACATAGTCTCCACTTGGGAGGTAAGATAATCTCGTTTGTTCACATTTTATATTGATAAGCAAGATTGCTTTAGCATATTGTGAACTCGCTAAAACTTTGTGCAATCCCGCTATGTATCTAGTGTGTATGATAAAAAGACTATCATCTTTAAGCTAAATATCAACTTTCAAGTTGTAACAGACTTTTTTAAACTCACATGCTTAAATGCTTAACTAACATAATAGTGCATTAAATATTTCAAAGGGCTTACAAACTGTAAGAAAAAATATGAAAGATAGTGAATTAATAGAACAATTTAACGCAAAAAGCGATATTGAAGTCATTTCCACTAAAACCTTGTACAAAGGCTTCTTCCAATTAGATGAATATAAATTCAAACATAAATTGTTTTCAGGTGGTTGGAGCGAGGTCGTCACCAGGGAAGTTTTTGAACGTGGTAATGCCGTGGTTGTTTTGCCTTATGATCCCATCACTCATCAAGTCGTTTTAATTGAACAAATCAGGTTACCTGCATTAGCAACGACTAATTCAGTTTGGCTTCTTGAGCTTGTGGCAGGTATGATTGCAGCCGATGAAATTCCAGCTGAAGTCGCGGAGCGTGAATTAATGGAAGAAACCGGCTTAAAAGCCAGCGAAGTCCATTTAGTGAATAGTTATTTAGCAACACCTGGCGGTTCATCGGAACGTTTTCATTTTTATTGGGCCAAAGTCGATGCAAGCAAAGCCGAAGGCATCCATGGTCTCGATTATGAGCATGAAGATATCAAAGTCCATGTTGTAGACTTTGATGCGGCTATGGCTATGGTTAATTCAGGTCGTATAGATAATGCATCTACTGTTATTGGCTTACAATGGTTAGCGTTAAACCTAGATACAGTAAGACAAGCATAGCTTAATGGATTTATCGTCAAAGATTTGAAATAAAGAAGCAAAAAGTAAGTGAGTTAATTTTGAAGCAACAAACTGCGAAAGATAAATATCAGCCTAACGTGAGTGCTTTTCTAGCACTGTGCGGGCGAAATTATGCGTTGATTTTAAAGTGGTTGCCAGATGTTGCAGAAGTCAATGAGTCTTGGACTGTTGAAGGGCAGTTTGGATTATTAGATGTCACAATTATTGAGAACACAAAGTATACTCAATTAATTGAAATAACACGCCATTTACCCAATAACGATTTCCTTATCACACCTAAAGCCTGTGTGCGAGTCTATCATGATGCCCAATTGGCAGAAGTGTTAACTAGTCAACAGATCTACCGGTTAAAAGCAGTGTATGATTATCCAAATGTACATATGCATCAAACGGATGAGAAGTATCAAGTTAATGCATTTCTTGAAGAGCTGTTAAAGATTGGATGTCGCCCTGCGAAAATCTGTTCTTCTTCAGTCTAAACATTGAATTAATTTATTTTGGGATTAATTAGTGCTTAAAGAGCCTGTGTCTTATTCAATTGCTGATACGGATGTCGTGCGACTTATTCAAGTTACTGACCCGCATTTGTTTGCTGATCCTGAAGCGAAGCTATTAGGTGTGAATACGGCTGCCAGTTTTCAGGCAGTTTTAGATACATTCCTTGCAACTGAATATCCTGCCGACATGGTTCTAGCTACGGGAGATATCAGCCAAGATTACTCACCGCAGTCTTATCAACACTTTTCATCGACCATTGCCAAACTAGACCTTCCATGCCATTACTTACCGGGTAATCATGATGACCCTCGGTTAATGAGTTTGCATATGCAGGGTCATCATTTATTTGGTCAGCAGCGCATCATAGCGGGTGAATGGCAAATTTTGATGTTGGACTCTACAGTGCGTGGTAAGCCAGGTGGTTATATGGCTGAACAACAAATGGCACTTATTGACGAAGCAATTGCTGCTGAGCCCAATAAGCATGTTCTACTTGTTATGCATCATAACCCTATATTAGTTGAATGTAGTTGGCTTGATCAGCATTGCATGGCTAATGGTGAAGATTTCTTAAAGCGTGTAAGTCGGTACTCACAAGTAAAAGGTGCGCTATGGGGACACGTTCATCAAACCATTGATAGCCAGTATTCTACTGCAGAAGGTGGGATTCATTTAATGGCGACGCCATCTACTTGTATACAATTTAAGCCAAAATCCTCCTATTTTGCGCTAGATGGACTTCAACCCGGCTATCGTTTGCTGGAGTTAGCTAGCAATGGTAGCATTCAAACTAATGTTTATCGGGTGCCTGGTGAAAAATTCTCTCCAGACAATGATGCCAGCGGTTATTAAACGCTAACTATTCATGTGTAGGCCTGATTATAATCGCTGTTTAAGCATTCAGGTTAATTAACGCGAGAGGAAGTATGCTTCTCTATATACATGGATTTAATAGTTCCCCTCAGTCAGATAAAGCAACCGAAACGGCGCAGTATATTCAACACCGTTTTCCGAATTTACCCTTCATTCAACCTCAATTACCCTCATCGCCTAAAGAAGCGATGGCATTATTATGTGGTATTGTAGAGCGCGCTAAAGTGCAAGGTGAGCCTTTAACATACATAGGCTCCTCGTTAGGTGGGTATTTTGCAAGTTATCTCGCTGAAACTTATGGTGGAAAAGCCGTTTTAGTTAACCCAGCGGTAAAACCATTTGAATTGTTTGATGAATTTTTAGGGCCTCAACATAACCCTTATACTGACGAGCATTACCAAGTGTTGCCACAACATAAGTTTGATGTGGCTGAATTCAACACTGAGGTGATATATCGTCCCGATCGTTTCTTAGTATTTTTGCAAACTGGCGATGAAGTGTTAGATTATCGTCAAGCGTTATCCAAATATCACTGTTGTGAGCTTCATTTAGAACCCAATGGTGACCACAGTTTTATTGGCTATAAAAATCAGCTAGATAAGATTTGTGAGTTTTTACAGCTTTCTTAATCAGTTTTCATAATGGCCCAATAATGTGGGCTAACAATTGACCAAATGTGTGGACTATGACCAATCAATACACTTCTGACGCCATCGAGGTTCTTAACGGACTCGACCCTGTAAAACGCCGTCCAGGTATGTACACCGATACCACTCGACCTAACCATTTAGGTCAAGAGGTCATCGATAACAGTGTCGATGAAGCTTTAGCCGGTCATGCGACTAAAATTGATGTCGTTCTTCATACGGATAACTCACTAGAAGTGACCGATGATGGTCGTGGTATGCCTGTGGATATTCACCCTGAAGAAGGGATCCCAGGTGTTGAATTAATCCTGACCAAACTACATGCTGGTGGCAAGTTTTCAAATGATAGTTACCAATTTTCAGGTGGTTTACATGGTGTCGGGATTTCGGTCGTCAACGCCTTGTCGAAGCGGGTTGAGATCAGCGTTCGTCGTGATGCGCAAGTTTACGAGATAGCATTTGAGAATGGCGATAAAGTTGAAGACCTAAAAGTGACAGGCACCTGTGGCAGACGTAATACAGGTACTCGTGTGCATTTCTGGCCAGATGCGAGTTACTTTGACTCTGGCAACTTCTCAATCACTAAGCTGTTATATCAATTACGCGCTAAAGCCGTGTTGTGTCCTGGTTTACGTATTAAGTTCACTAATAAGCAAAATGGTGAGGTTAATGAATGGTTTTACGAAAGTGGTTTAACAGATTATTTGAAAGAAGCAGTGAAGGGATCCGTTCTATTACCAGAAGAACCTTTCATTGGTGAGTTTTCGGGTAAAACCGATGCTGCTGAATGGGCCATTACTTGGCTGCCAGAAGGCGGAAACAGTATTTATGAAAGCTACGTAAACTTGATCCCAACGCCACTAGGTGGAACCCATGTTAATGGTTTCAGACAAGGCTTGTTGGAATCAATGCGTGAGTTTTGTGAATTCAGGAATTTGGTTCCACGAGGCATTAAATTATCTCCTGAAGATATTTGGGATAAAGCATCGTTTATTTTATCAATTAAAATGCAAGACCCTCAGTTCTCTGGTCAAACTAAAGAGAAACTATCAAGCCGTCAAAGTTCTGCGTTTGTTTCTGGCATTGTCCGTGATGCATTTTCACTTTGGTTAAACTCAAATACTGAGCAGGCTGAACAACTTGCAGAATTGTGTATTAGTAATGCGCAGCGCCGTCTAAAAGCAGCGAAAAAAGTCGCCCGTAAAAAAGTCACTTCAGGTCCCGCTTTACCGGGTAAATTAACTGACTGTAGCGGCCAAGACCCTATGCGAGGCGAGTTATTTTTAGTGGAAGGTGACTCTGCTGGTGGCAGTGCAAAACAGGCTCGAGACCGAGAGTTTCAAGCGATTATGCCGCTACGTGGTAAAATCTTAAACACCTGGGAAGTCGATGCATCTCAAGTGCTAGCATCGCAAGAAGTCCATGATATTTCAGTCGCAATAGGCTGTGATCCTGATAGCGAAGACATTTCAGAGTTACGTTACGGTAAAGTCTGTATTTTAGCCGATGCCGATTCTGATGGTCTTCACATTGCTACACTGTTGTGCGCCTTGTTTATGAAGCACTATCGCATTTTAGTTGAAAAAGGCCATGTATATATCGCGATGCCGCCTTTATTCCGTATCGATTTAGGCAAAGAAGTATTTTATGCCTTAGATGAAGGTGAAAAAAACGGTATATTAGATAGAATTGTTGCAGAAAAGAAAAAAGGCAAAGTGCAGGTCACTCGATTCAAAGGATTGGGTGAGATGAACCCACTGCAGTTACGTGAAACCACTATGGATCCTAATACTCGTCGATTGGTACAACTTACCATTGATGATAATGACGATACGATGGCATTGATGGATATGTTATTAGCTAAAAAGCGCTCACCAGACCGAAAAGTTTGGTTAGAGTCGAAAGGCGACTTAGCAGAGATCTAACACGTTACTAGGGTACGTATTAAGCAGTTGCGCATTGCCACAAAAGATAAAGGCAAAGAATAAATATAATGTCGAGAATAATAATTAAAATGGATATCAAGCAAATTTCAACAGCGTTAAAAACACTGTCTGTCATCGCTTTAGCTCAGTTCGCTGTAGTTAAAGCATTTGCTGCTGATCCTATGATGATTACTGTTACAAAAGGATTTGGACTCACTTTATATGCTTCTGATTTGGGCGACTCCAAGCAGATGGCTATAGGCAGTAAAGGCACCTTGTTTGTTGGCTCAAGAAAGAGTGGCACCATTTACGCTTTGGTTGATTCCGATAATGATGGTCAAGTAAATAAACGATATTTGATTGGCAAAGGTTTAGATTATCCTGAGGCGATTGCGTTTCATAATGGTGATTTATACGTTGCTGAAGATGACCGAATCTTACGATATCAAGATATTGAAAACCGTCTTCGCCGTCCGGGTCGGCCCAAAGAGGTGTATTCAGGTTTACCCAGCATAGAACGCAAACATGCTCGAGGTATGGAGTTTGGTCCTGATGGTCGTTTATATTTATCAATAGGCTCACCTTGTAATGTCTGTGAGGCACCTGCGCCTTTTGGTAGCTTGCTGGCCATTGATATTGAATCAGGAGATACCGAACAAGTTGCTTCAGGGCTTCGCCGTGTGATTGGTTTTGATTGGTCACCGACCACAGATAAGCTCTGGTTTGCAGATCAAGGTCGAAACTGGATGGGTGATAATATGCCCGCTGATGAAATCAATCGGATTGACATCAAAGGCAGTCATTTTGGCTTCCCATATATTCATGGCACTGATGTTGCTGAGCCCGCATTTAAAAAGCCTGATACCCTCAATATTACCGCACCAGCATTTGAGCTTCCTGCTCACGTGAAGCCGACAAGTTTACTTTTCTATGAAGGAAAATTATTTCCCGAGCGTTACCATAATCAACTCTTTGTTGCCGAAAATGGCTCTTGGAACCGTTCTAGTAAGATTGGATACCAGGTTGTCATGCTAAGTCTTGACGATGGCCAAGTTACTAAACGTGAAAGAGTGGTAAGCTTTTTAGACGGCGAGTTTCCCGTCGCTAGACCTTATGACCTGATAAATGCACCAGATGGGGCAATGTTCATCTCTGATGACTTAAAAGGCAATATATACCGCTTGTATTACAAAGCGACAGAACAATCACAGGATATTAAATAATGAGTGATGCGATTGAATTAAGCCTTGATGGTGTTGAGCAAATGCCTCTGCGCCGTTTTACTGAAGAGGCTTATTTAAACTATTCAATGTACGTGATTATGGACCGTGCATTGCCACATATTGGCGATGGTTTAAAACCCGTTCAACGTCGTATTATTTATGCAATGAGTGAGCTTGGTTTATCGGCTCAATCTAAACATAAAAAATCTGCTCGTACAGTTGGTGACGTGTTAGGTAAATATCACCCACACGGTGATAGCGCGTGTTATGAAGCAATGGTATTAATGGCACAACCATTTTCATACCGTTACCCGTTAGTTGACGGTCAAGGCAACTGGGGTGCACCTGACGATCCTAAATCGTTTGCTGCAATGCGTTACACCGAAGCTAAACTATCTAAATTTTCAGAAGTACTCCTGTCAGAGTTAGGGCAAGGCACTGTCGATTGGGGCGTCAACTTTGACGGCACTATGAAAGAGCCAAAATCGCTACCTGCTCGTTTACCACATATTTTATTGAATGGTATTACCGGTATTGCTGTTGGTATGGCGACTGACATTCCGCCGCATAACGTGCGTGAATTGGTGTCAGCTTGTGTTGAATTACTGGAAAATCCAAAGGCCGATTTAGAGCGCCTAATGGAATTTGTTCCGGGCCCAGACTATCCGACTTATGCTGAAATTATTACCCCTAGCAAAGATATTGCTAAGATTTATGACACCGGCCGCGGCTCAATTAAAATGCGAGCGGTTTATGATATCGATAATGGTGAAGTAGTCATTTCAGCTTTGCCACACCAAGCGGGCAGCGGCAAGATTTTAGAGCAAATCGCTAATCAAATGCAGGCAAAAAAACTGCCTATGGTTGCGGATTTACGCGACGAATCAGACCACGAAAACCCAGTGCGTCTAGTGATTGTCCCGCGTTCGAATAGAGTGGATTGCGATCAGTTGATGGCGCATTTGTTTGCGACAACTGATTTGGAAAAGAGTTTTAGAGTTAACTTAAACGTCTTGGGTTTGGATGGTCGTCCAAAAGTTAAAGGTTTAAAAGAGCTATTAACGGAATGGCTGACCTATCGTATCTCAACAGTGACACGTCGTTTACAGTTCCGTTTAGATAAAGTGTTGGCAAGACTTCATATCCTTGATGCATTAATGATTGCATTCTTGAATATCGATGAAGTCATTGAAATCATCAGATTTCACGATGAACCTAAAGCAGAGTTAATGGCTCGTTTTGAGTTATCCGAAAAGCAAGCTGAAGCCATTTTAGATTTAAAACTACGTCATTTAGCTAAGCTTGAAGAATTTAAAATTAAAGGCGAGCAAGAAGAGCTTGCAGCTGAACGCGATAAGCTGGAATTAATTTTAGGTTCAGAGCGTCGTTTAAAAACTTTAGTGAAAAAAGAGTTAATTCAAGACGGTGAAACCTTTGGTGATGACAGACGTTCACCGATTATTGAACGTTTAGAATCTAAAGCACTCACTGAGCAAGAACTGACCCCAGCTGAGTCAGTTACCGTAGTGTTATCGGATAAAGGCTGGGTACGTTGTGCTAAAGGCCATGATGTCGATGGTGAAGGCTTAAATTATAAAGCGGGTGATGCGTTCCTGTGCAGTGCCAGTGGTAAGAGTAATCAACCGACGGTATTTATTGACTCAACAGGGCGGGCGTTTGCAACTGACACCCATACCTTGCCTTCTGCAAGAAGCCAGGGTGAGCCAATAACAACACGCTTTAACCTGTCTCCAGGTGCGGTGATGCGACATGTGCTACTGGGAGTTGATAGCCAATGCTATCTACTCGCCAGTGATGCTGGTTATGGTTTTATTGGTTCTTACGCCGATATGATAAGCCGTAATAAGGCGGGTAAAGCGTTATTGAGTTTACCAGCTAATGCACAGTCGCTAATGCCAAAATTGGTGAATAAAGGGGTGACACAATCGATTATTGCCATCACTAACGAAGGTCGGATGTTGATATTTGATGTCGATGCTCTGCCGCAATTATCCAAAGGTAAAGGCAACAAAATAATTGGCATTCCAACGGATCGCGCTAAGAGCCGTGAAGAGCTATTAATCCACTTAGATATTATCCCTGAGGACGCATCAGTGACCTTATGGGCGGGTAAACGTAAGTTGACCTTGAAACCATCTGACTTAGAACACTATCGCGGTGAAAGGGGACGTCGAGGCGCTAAACTGCCAAGAGGTTTACAGCGTGTTGACAGTGTTCAAATTGAGCAGGGTTCACAAGTTGTTGAAGATGGAACTGAAGAACCGAGCGAGTAATATGCTCAGAGGTTTTTCCTGCATAAAAAATGCTGCCTAAGGGCAGCATTTTTTATGAATACGATTTGAAGTTAACGCTTATATTTTTGAGAAATGAAGGACTGAAAATATAATAGAAATTATGCGACTTCGTAGAAGTTAGGTTCGACATCGACTTGTGCTTTAATGATGTTGGTCGCCATACGAGAACATTTACCACACTGATCAGCAACACCTAAGCGTTTTTTAACGTCAGCTAAAGAGCTGTCGCCATGTTTGCTTACTGCTTCTCTGATTTGGGTATCAGTAATTCCGTGACAAAGACAAACGTACATAAAGCCTCTTCGTAAAGTCTGATGACATATTTATTCTTGGTAATAGTAAATATGCTAGCTAATCAACAATAATGTAATTGTAAATGAAAACAGTTCTCATTGCTAATAACTTTTTGAACAAATCTGACTTTTATCGAAAAGTAATAGTTATTACAAACTGCAAACTGGCTCACGAAATTTGTAATAACGAGTCATAAGTAAGGCTTTATGGCGAGTGCTAATAGCCTTTGATGAAATCAACTTGATGATTGAGAGGTTGCTGCTGACGCCATAAGTGGAAGTTCTCAACAAAGACTTCTACTACTTGCTCAGGAAAACTCGGCGCGGCAATGTGAGGGGTAATAATAGCATTAGGGCATTGCCAAATAGCGTGTTCGCTAGGCAAAGGTTCTTGATTGAACACATCTAACACTGCATGTTGCAGTGGTTGAACTTGCAGCTGGCTTGCTAGCGCATCCAAATCTAATACGTTACCTCTACCTAGGTTAAATAATACTGATTCAGCAGGTAATAATGCCAACATGGATTTATTGAGTATGTTTTCAGTATCCAAAGTATTGGGCAATATACTCGCAACAGCTTGTGCATTGGGTAAATGTTCAGCTAAGTGTTCAATGGTATCAACATGATCAAAGTAAGGTTTTACAGTCCCTGTTTTACTTAACCCAGTGACTTTCATACCGAAATGCTTTGCTGTTTGAGCAATATGTTGCGCAATTGAACCTGTGCCTAACAATAATAATTGTTGCCCTTGAAGAGTACGGTAGCTTCCTGGTGCCCAATGTTGTTGCAGTTGCTGTTGCTTATATTTTGCATGTTCTCGTTGATGAGCGAGTAAGTAGCCGAATAAGTACTCACTCATTAAAGGCCCGAAAATCCCTTTAATATTGGTTAAGCTGTAATCGCGGCGTTGTCTTGAACCCGTTATTTTATCGACACCAGCAAATGTTGATTGTAACCACTGTAACTCAGAGCCTAAATTTAACAGAGGTGCGGCCAGTTGTGGCTCTGCAAACCAAATATTTGCTTCACAAATACTGCTTGGATCATCCCCTAAAATAATCAAATCTGGTAAGTTATAGTCAGTTAATAACTTTCGATACTTGTCATTTTCTTGGGTTAATAGCAGTAATTTATGCGCCATAAATATTCCCTGATAGTCGTAAATTAAGAGGTAGGTTAATGAACCAAATCATAGCATTTTTATCTAAAATTGGCGCTATGTTGCATCCGTGGATGAGTGAGATTGCGACTGCATTAGTGGCCTGTACGATTGTTATTTTCGCCACAGATATCAATCGGGCATTAAGGCGGTCATTGTCAGGCAGTGGCTTCATTATTAGAACCTCAGCATTTGTTTTGGTCAATGCTTTTGGTTACGGTCTGGCTATTGTGAGTGTCAGTCCATGGCTAGCGAGTCAACTTAGAGGAATGCCATCACAGTGGATGTTACTGGTTGTGATTGGGGTATTTATTGGAATAGGTGCATGGGCTCAGCGAAACAGGCAAGTGTAAACGCGTTATTTACGCTGAATCCATTTGTAATTTAGTGAAAAATTAACCAAACCATTTTTCATGACTTGTTGTATGGGAGTTGTCATGGCTGCAATTGGCTAACACGATAGCGGCTTTATCAGGATAATTACTAAAAATCCCATCGACGCCAAGTCCTTTTAAGGCATGAATATCTTCAGGGTTATCTACGGTATAAACATAAATTTTGGCACCACGTTGATGGGCATCTTGAACCATTTCGTGGGTAACAAAATGAAGATCAACATGAATAGAATACGCATCTAGTGCTGTGACAGATTCAGCATAGTGCAATGGTACGCCAGTTAAAATAGGGGCGACCCTCGCGTGGGGTAAATGCTGTTTTACCAAAGATAAATAGGGCTGATTGAATGATGAAATCAGTAATTGCTCAGCAGTGAAGTTTAGCTCACTGATAAGTTTGGGGTAAACAGCAACTAAGGGCTCTGCAGTGTGGTAGCCTTTAAGTTCAATGTTGACGATACAACGGCCACGAATTAACGTCATCACTTGCCACAACGTTGGAATTGAGTGCTGTTGAATGGTCACTTTACTGAGTTCATCTTTTGAAGCAAGGTGAGTCACCCCGCGACCCGTTGTTTTTGTTTCTAATCGACGATCATGAAACACAAACAGCTCACCTTCAATATTATATACGTCCAGTTCAATGGCTTGGACATTAATTGACAGTGCTTTTTCCATAGCAGCTAAGGTGTTCTCAACCTCGTAACCGCTGGCACCGCGATGTGCAAAAATCAGCATTTACCTAACCCTTTATAATTTGATGTAAATCACGAGATTGACCATTGTTGATATGAATTTCCATTTGCGGATATGCCAACTCAACATGATTTTCCTTTAGCTTTTTACAGATACGCTTGTGTAAATTATGCCTTAACGGCCAACGATCGTTCATGTCTTTTGCATAAGATCTGACTTCGTAATCTTGTGTGTGCTGGCCAAAACCTGCAAACCAAACCTCAGGCTCAGGGAAGCTCAATGATAAATCACATTCTCTTACCGCTTGATGAAGTAACGCTTCAACTTTTGAAGGGTCTGCATCACGTTGTACTGATACGCTAACAATCACCCGGGTAATAGGATCTGATAGTGACCAGTTGACTAATTGTTCTGTGATAAAGGCTTTATTTGGCACAATGATTTCTTTTCTGTCCCAATCCACAATTGTCGTGGCACGAATTTCGATTTTAGTGACAGTACCAGTTAAATCGCGAATGGTGACGGTATCACCTATGCGGATGGGTTTTTCAAACAGAATAATTAAACCAGAAATGAAGTTAGCAAAAATCTCTTGTAAACCAAAACCTAAACCAACAGATAACGCTGCCACTAACCATTGTAATTTAGACCACTCAACCCCAATGGTTGAGAAACCCACGAGTAAGCCTAAAAATATGACTAGATAGCTGCTAACCGTAGTTATCGCAAAGCCTGTACCTGGGGTTAATTCTAATCGTTGCAAGATGGTTAACTCTAATAAACCAGGAAGGTTTTTGGCTATCATGGCCGAAAAGCCGACAACGATGAATGAGAATAGAATAGACTTTAAGGTAATGGGAATTTGCTGCTCTATGCCATTGATAACCGAGTGAGTATTCCACATCGTAATACCGTCTAAAAATGAGAATAAGGCGGTATGGGTTTGTGATACTAAAGCCAACAAACTGCCAAAAAAGGCTAAAATTAATAACGAGCGTACAAGGCCTAGTGATTGGCTTGCGATAGTCTCAAGGTCAACAATAGGTTCTTCATAGTTATCATTCACATCAGCAGCATTATTGAGTTCACCGCGTTCACGTTGTGCTAAGCGTTCTGCTCGGCGAGCTTTTGCGCGATCAAAGGCAATCAGTCGTCTTTCAATTAACATCCAGCGTTTAATTAATTGATACAGTAACAAGAAACCTAAACCTAATAGCAAGGAAAGCTGCAGCTGTAATAACACTTGGAATGCACTGAAATAGTAACCAATTGAGGCTAATACGATACAGCAGCAAGGTACTGCGATTAAAAAGATCCAAGTAATTTTATTAAATAACTTCATGTTTTTGCCATCATTAGCATTGGCACGAAAATCATTAATAAATGCATACATATCGCGGTAAAGGATAAGTAGCGTAATGGTGAAAACCAGAAATGCGCCACGACCAATACTATTGCGGATTAAGGAAGTATCAATGGCTTCGCTGAACCCCATGATACCGATCAGTGGCCAACTGATGAAAATAAAGCGTAAGGTCTTTTGCTGTAGTCGTTTCACTAGCGGTTGTGGCCGCCTGAAATGGCTGATGAGGATGCCATTGTCTAATGACAGAAGGGCAAAAAATCGATATACCCAATAGCTACAGCCAATAGAAAGTACACCAACCCCAATCGCGTGGACAAAATTAAACTCTGATGAAAAGAAAATTAACCCGCCCAGTAACAAGGGCATAGGTTTTAATAGCGAGTAAAATAACGTTAAGCCGAGGGTTTTCGCGGTATAGATAAACTTATCTTGGGTTACGTTACCGACATTTTGACCGTAATGTTCAATGGCTTTGTTGAACCTTGGAGTTAATAAATCCTGAGCCATTAAGCAAAGGATGAGAATAATGACCCACCAAGCCCAGTAAATATTCTGTGACTGCCATGCTTGTTTTAACTTTTCCCTTTGAGGCGCCTGAGTGAGCCAAACAGTGGCATTCTTTAAATCGATGAACCATAAACCTGAAATTCTGGCCGCATTCGGTACCCAAAATAAATGTTCGTTCAGGGTGTTTTTCAGACGCAAGTATATTCGATTGAGTTGCTCGTAACTGTTTCTCAGCTTTGCCTGCTCATTCAGATACACATCGTAGTTCTGCACCAATTGTTCAATCAAGCTTTGTTGTGATTCTAGTAACTTTATTTGAGTGTGATTGAGAAAATCTTCAGTATTGAGCTGTTGCTTGTTTAACGCTTGCTGCTGTTCAGCTTGATAGCGTTTCAAACGAGAGTCAGCAATTTCAGCCAGTAATACATCTTGGTTTGGCGGTTTAGGTAACGATTGCAGCATTTGTAAGAATCGGTCGCCAAAAGCTGAGTTTGTTTCTACCCAGGTTATTTGTTCTTCAACGTTGGTTAATTGCAAAGCATGAGATTGATACTGTTTCTCAGCTTTTTCCTGTTGAGTAATGACTTGAGTAATGCCATTAGTGATGCGAATTAACTCTTGAGCATATTGCTGGTTTTTTTGGCTTATCTCTTGAGAAATCGTATCGGCAAGCTGCTGCTGATCAATAATATTATTGGCAATGGTATTGGCTGCTTGTTGCTGGCGATATTGATTATTTTGTTTATTTAACGATTCGATCAACTTCTCTTGCTGTGCATGTTCAATACGCAATAACTGTAATTGTAATTGGGCGATTTGTTTTTGCTTAGGGCTGCTAGACAGTTCAGCCGTTAAGGTTTCAATATGTTGCTCAAGCAATTGACCTTGGAGTAAATGTAACTGGCCCAATGGCGTATCTACGGGAGCTAGCTGGGTTCTTTTATGTTGATTCGAGGCATCCTTTGCCTGTCTGATTAAGCTTGGTAATTGCTGCTGCCTTTTTGAAAGGCGCACTAATTGTTCGCTTAAATCATTTTCAGATTGTTTGAGTTCAGATAAATGGTAATAAGCCATCGAGGCTTGCTGACCCATGTCAATATCGGCACTGATGTTAATGTCAGTTATTGGTTGATTAATCTCTGCTGAAATCTTTTGAGTAATAACGTCGCTGTTTTGCTCAAGCTCCAAGTAACCGTTCTTTTCATTACTCAGCTTTGTGATGCTGGTTTTGACGTTTTCTATTTGAGTGGGTAGGTCAACGACTTGCGATGAGTTGTTGCTTTGAGAAAATCCCAAGCGTTTATCCAGTTGCAGGGGAGAATTAGCCGACGCAACAAAGGAGATAAAGCTGAGTATAAAAAACGCAATACGTAACATAGGGAATGATTGCTAGTGAGAGACTAATACAATGGTAACAAAAACCTGAGTTTACGCTTTATTTTTTTTATGATTTTGCTGAGTTTCGAATATTGCTGTGAGCAAGATAATCAATCCACCAATAATGGTATTAAGGTTAACTTGTTCGTTCAGCAGTAAGAAGGCTAAAACTGTGCCGTAAAAAGGCTGTAAGCAAGACACTAAACTTGCGGTTTTAGCGCTTAGTTGACGCAGTGAGGAGGCAAATAACGCATGGGGCGCAGCAGTAAAGAATACGCCTAAAATGGCTATGGTTAACCATATATCTAGCGTAATTGAGGTGAGTTCGACTTCTAAAAAAGGAGACAAGATTATCACAGCGACTAATGTTTGATAGAACATTGCTTGTGGCCCGCTGTATTGTGAGAAGTATTTTTTGTGCAATAAGTTACGTGCAGTAAATAGAGCAGCTGAGAGTACACCTACAGTAATACCTAAAGTGACATCATTATCAAAGTTAGGTTCAGGAATAAGCATAATTACTCCTGTGAGTACTGCGATGCCTGAGAGTAAGTCTATAAACCTTAAGCGAGTTCTATTGACGAGAGGTTCAACTAAGACAGTCATGACAGGGTAGGTAAAAAAAGCAATCATTCCGATGGCGACAGAAGATAACTGCATTGCAGCAAAGTAGGTTACCCAATGTAAACTCACCAAAATACCTAATCCAAGGGCAATTAAATAATGCTTGGGCTGAGATAACAGCAATGCTTGACGAGAAATTTTGACAATACATCCCAGAACGAAAAATGCCACGGTACACCGAAGAACGGTAATATCTAATGCATTAAGGGGAAGTATTTTTGAAAATAATGCAGTAATACCAAATAGCAGTACTGCAATATGTAACTGAATTAGCCCTGAAGCATTTGATACTTCAGGGCGCTGCGCTTTTATCATGCCGATAGGCATATTTAATATTTTACTTTAAGTGAGCGAATGCTTGACCCATGCGAGTCGTTTCAGTCGGCTCTACACCTTCTGCAAAGGTATCAATGGCATCTTGACCAAATAACATCACCACTGTTGAGCCTAACTTGAAACGACCCATTTCTGCGCCTTTCTCAAGTGTAAGTGCTTCAGCACCTTCAGTTGGGTAATCCCAAGTAAACACTTGCTTACCACACGGCGGTGTAACGGTACCTGCCCAAATGGTTTCAATGCTGGCAACAATGGTCGCCCCAACTAATACCATGGCCATTGGGCCCACTTCGGTTTCAAAAATGGCAACAACACGCTCATTACGGGCGAATAACCCTGGAACGTTTTGTGCCGTGAGTGGATTAACTGAAAATAGCTCACCAGGTACATATGTCATTTTTGACAAGGTACCAGTGATAGGCATGTGAATACGATGATAATCTTTAGGCGCTAAGTAAATCGTGGCAAAGTCACCACCATTAAAGCGCTCAGAATCTTTTTGCTGTCCGCCAAGTAATGCAAGCGTCGTGTAATCATGGTTTTTAGCTTGGACAATTTTGCCAGCTTCAATAGGGCCACATTGACTGACTGCACCATCAACAGGGTGAGCCATGATTTTGTCGTCTGCAACAATAGGGCGAAGGCCAGGTTTTAAAGCACGGGTAAAAAATGCATTAAAGGTTTTGTATGCTTCAGGCTCACTTTGTGCCGCTTCTGACATATCAATTTTATATTGCTTGATAAACCATTTAATACCTGCGGTAGTAATCGCTCCCGCTTCCGCAGCTGCAAGCTTACCCACAAGACGTGATAGTAAATGTTTAGGTAAGATATATTGCAAAGCAATTTTAACAGAATCCAATTGAGTACCCTTTTTAGTTATTTATGTCGTGCTAATCTTGAGAATTGTAAACCAGATTAATGAGTTTACTCATCTATTGCTCTGAAGTGTCGAGCATGACGCTGTTCATCAAGGCTGGCAATAATTCGGTGATAATTGTTAAATCTATCTTGAGTTATTTTCCCATCCGCGAGAGCCTCTTGCAAGGCGCAACCCGGATCATTACCGTGTTTACAATCTCTGAATTTACATGTGCCGATGTATTCTCGAAATTCAATAAAGCATTCGCCGACGCGAGGTGCGGGTAAATGCCATAATGCAAACTCACGGACACCGGGCGAGTCAATTAAGTCTCCACCACTTTCAAAGTGCAGTAACTTGGCTGTAGTTGTGGTGTGTTGGCCTAAGCCAGAGTTTCCAGATACATCACCAATGAGAAGATCCGCTTCTGGCATGAGTGCATTAATCAGCGATGATTTTCCGACACCAGATTGGCCTGCAAATACGCTGATTTTATCTGATAACAGTGATTTTATTTGTTCGACTCCCTCACCGGTGTGACTACTCACCATATAGACAGGGTAACCAATTTGGCGATAACGGGCTAAAGCGACTTCAACTTCTTCACGATTGTCATTGGTTAGTAAATCCATTTTATTAAGGATAATGACAGGTGGAATTTCAGTGTCTTCTGCAGCCACTAAATATCGGTCGATAATTTGTGTGGTGAAGCTAGGTAAAATTGAAGAGACAATTAATATCTGATCAATATTGGCTGCGATAATTTTTACGCCGTCATATAAATCTGGACGGGTAAGGGAAGATGTTCGTGGATGAACTGCTTCAACGATCCCGCCAATACCACGATCTGTTTCAGTGGCTAAGCGCACAAGCACTTTGTCGCCAGTGACAAGGCTGGTGATATTTCGACGGAGATTACAACGTGCAACAATACCATCTTCGGTTTCAATATCAGCATGCTGACCGAAGCGTGAAATGACGATACCCTGTTGTTCTGGTCCAAGTAGACTATCCTGTAGATCGGTTGTCTGATCAGGATTATCTTTACGCTTTAAACGTTTACTTTGGTTGTCGCGCATTCTGCGCTTTTGACCTTGGCTAAGAGGTTTCTTTTTACTCACAGGCAAATCTTCATTAATTAGTGGTTTTTTTGTCGTATAAAAAAACAGTATGATACACCCTCTTTAATAAAAAAGCCTGAATTTAGGGCTTTTGACAGAATAAGGCAGATATTATGGCTGTAAACTCGAGCAATCTGATTTGGGTTGATTTAGAAATGACTGGTTTAGAGCCCAGTGTCGATCGTATTATTGAAATTGCGACGATTGTGACTGACCAAGAATTAAATATTATTGCCCAAGGGCCAGTTATGGCGGTTCATCAGTCTGATGAAGTGTTAAATGGCATGGATGATTGGAATCAAAAGCATCATGGTGAGTCTGGATTAATTGATCGCGTTAAGAGCAGTAAATATTCTGAAGAAGACGTTATTAGAGCAACGATTGAATTTTTAGAGCAATATGTCCCTAAAGGTGCTTCGCCTATGTGTGGAAATAGCATTGGCCAAGATCGCCGTTTTTTGAACAAATACATGCTTGAGCTAGAAGACTTCTTCCATTATCGCAATATTGATGTCAGCACCATAAAAGAGCTAACAAATCGATGGAAGCCAGAAGTTATGAAAGGCTTTAGCAAAAAGAATACCCACCAAGCACTAGAAGACATCAAGGAATCTATTGCAGAATTGCAGTTTTATCGCCAAGAAGTATTTAAAATTTAAGCAATCAAACCTTTTTTTTGAATTAGGGGTTGCAGTGTAGTGAATATTACATATAATGCGGCCTCAACTTTTTACAGCGAGCCACTTGCTATTTGAAGTTGTAATTTGAAGATTTGCTGCATTAGCTCAGTTGGTTTTGGTTCAAACGATACCTTGCCAAGTGTTTTAATAAAGCAAGAAGAGATGCAACATTAGCTCAGTTGGCTTTGAATCAGATGATACCTTGCCAAGTGTTTT